>NZ_CP012258.1 GCF_001277175.1 Cronobacter universalis NCTC 9529
GCGGCGCGCCATCGGGCGTACGCAGCAGCGCCTCCAGCGAGACCACTTCGCGGGAAAGCGGGTCGATAATCGGCTGAAACGCGAAGGTACAATCCGTACGCGCGCTGACAGACGCGGGCGCCTGAACGCCGTCATCTTCGGTAAGAAAATCCCAGCTGTCGCCCGGCGGGATTTCAAAATAGTTTTCTTTTTCAGTGGCTTCGACAAAGGTCTGGAAGAACTGCAGCGCGCGATCGCCGTACACCAGCTGATATTTCGACGTGCCTTTATTCAGCACATGCTGGAGGACTTCGTCACGCTCATAATCCCGTAAATCAAAGAGTTCCATACCCGATTTTCCGAAACGGCGGGATGGCGCGTAGTCGCACAGCAGTTCCACAAGATTGTAATGACGCGTATCGGCGCAGATGGCGCTGTAGATAGATTTCACGCTGTCTTCCGGGCCTTCAAGCAGCTGGAAGAAGTGGCGGCCGTTAAAGAGCAGAATGCCGGTCACGTCGGCCTGGCCGTTTTTGTTGTTCGCTGCATCCACCATCTCTTCCAGTACGGTGACCGGAACGTCGTCGCAGATATGGCTGCGATAAATTATGGTTGTGAGCATCATGCATCCTGTAAATAGGTGAATAAGCAGCCACCTTAACAGATGACCCCGCAGGCGTCTTGCAGTGATTGTGTATAAAGAGACAGTTAATGCGTCAAAAATGAGTATTGTCGGCAGAAGCTCAGAGGGGTTTGTGTACAACTTTTCACAAAATGATTACTTCCCGGCAGGCCTGTACAACCCTTATCGATGGGATTTGCACGTCAATCTGCATAAACAGTACAATTTCAGACTAAACGCTAAAAATAATTTTCACTATAACTTCATGAAATTAATGATGTAGTTATTATTTGCGCAGAAAAAGATCGATAACCTATACAATAACGGTGTACAAGATTCACGTAATTAGTATACTGCTAACTATTCCTTGCGTAGTTACGAAATTTTAACAGGAGTGACATATGCGTCAGAACGGTTACATCCCGGATACAGCTAATGCCATTGCCCGATACTTTGATAAAGCAGCTCTGCCGACCCAGCAAGAAACATTAGGGCAAATCGTCGTAGAGATCCTGCGCGATGGTCGTCTCCTGAACAAAAAAAGTATTTGCACCAAATTGCTTAGTCGTCTTGAAATGGCTTCCAGCGTTGAAGAAGAAAGTCACTATCAAACGCTGATCGGTCTCCTTTTCGATCGCTAACACCAGGGCGTTCATTTCCCGAACAGTTTCCTGATGATTAAGTTAATTTTGGCGGAGGGATATTGCAGGCCTTAGCACAGCCTGACAATTTTCAGTGGCAGGACGCCACCGGAAAGAAGTTGTATCCCGTGCGTGTGGCGCGGGACATGCGGCATTCAGAGACGCATTTATGAACAGAAGTGAAAAAGATCAACTGACAGATGAAATCATCGGAGAGGCAGTACTGTCTCTTCTGAGAGAGAAAGGCCCGATCAATATGCGGGTTCTGATTGCGCGTTTGCGCTCGATGGAGACCAGCGAGTCTGATCCTCAGCGACGCGAGGCGATAGCCCGCGTTATTGCTGAGATCAGCGCGACAACGGTGTCCGGACGGCGTAATGGCGCGCGTGAGCGTAAAGAATGGAACGGCGATAACGTTCATTCGCTGTTTGGCGAGAGCGCGTCGCCGGACAGCAGCAAAAAACACTGACTACATTCAGCAACTTTCAATCTAAACACGGTGCCAGTACATGAGCCAGGTGATGCTTAAACCTATTGATTTGCAGGCAGATCTGCCCGACACGGCACTGTCTGAATATTTTCGTAATGCCGGTGACATGCTGGCTCAGGAATCTGCCCTGCTGGGCGCGGTGGTGAGCAATATTCTCGCCACCGACGGTCACCTGACCCATAAAGCCATTATTTTACAGCTGATCGGTGTGCTCGAAACCACGGACGACGTGGTGATGGCCGACGTGATCCGCAAGACGCTGGAAATCGTTGTCGACCATACCGTGGACGACATCTGATCCCAACGCGTAATTCCTTCTCTTAAAAGCCAGCCCGTCTCTCACTTCGGCTGGCTTTTTTCTTTATGACACCCTTCCCCCCTTCTTCTATCATTATTTCACGGCCAAACCGATAAGACAGAAGAGCAATTCTTGATAATCGCGCAGCTTTCAGATATTCACGCCGCACCGGATAACGGCCATCTGGCGCGTTTCGACAACGCGCTGGCGTGGCTTAAGCCGTTCGAACCCGATGTGCTGGTGATAAGCGGCGATCTGACCGACGACCGCTGGCGCGACGGTTATAGCGCCATTGCGGCGCGGCTGGAAACACTGTCCTGCCGGACGCTGATCCTGCCGGGAAATTCTGATGACCGCGCCGTCATGCGCGCGGTCTGGCCTTCGCTGGCGCAGCAAGGGCCGCTGCATGCGGTTGTGGATACGCCCGCACTTCGCGTGATTGGGCTGGATTCCACTGTGGAAGGGAGTGCGGCGGGCAGCGTGGCCGCGCATCTGGACTGGCTGGCGCATCAACTCGATCAGGCGCACGGGCGACCGACGCTGCTGTTTCTGCACCATCATGTTTTTATGAGCGGCATTCCGTCGATGGATGCGATAGCGTGCCGCGACGCCCACGCGCTGGGCACCCTGCTGCACCATCACCCGGCAAAGCCGCTTGCGATAGCCACCGGACACGTTCATCGCCCGGCTTCGGGAATGCTGGCCGGGATCCCGGCGTACATCTGCGGTTCGATCTGCCCTGCCAATCCGTTATGGCTGGGTGATGCCCATGTGCCTGCGGTCTGTGATCCCCCGGCGCTGATGGTGCACCGGGTTGAGAATGGCGCGCTCGCCAGCCATTTTATTGCGGTCTCACCGGTTAACGGCCGTTGATCGCTTATCAGTACGCGCAGGCGAACCGAAGGGATTACAGCGCCGCAATAGTCTCAACATCGTGCTGAAAGACCCAAGGATCGGAGAGCAGCCCGAACTGTTCATCGTCGGGATAGGTTACCGCCACCTGATAATCCTCGCCCGCAAACGCCTTAACGGCGCTCAAATCTTCCCAGTAGGTCGCCAGGAAAAAATGCGCCCAGTCGCCCTGCGTCTCCTGGCGGACAAACGCGCCACGGTTCCCGGCGGTGCGCTGTGAATGCTCCACACCGGTTTTCTGTAAATGCGCGGCGAAGCCCTCGGCGTGTTCCAGCGGCACGCAGCCGTGCCAGGTTCTGACGATCATGTTCTCTCCTTTATGAGATGGTTAATGCTTTCTGTTTCCGTCGCAGTCCAGCCGAGATACCCGAACGCGGCGCGCCTTATGCGCCCTTGAAGCGCAACCGGCGAGTCCTCGCGTCGCGCAATGGCCATCGCGATCATGCCCTGCGCCAGCGCGATAACATCCCACGCCGCCGTATCACTCAGTTCAAGCGCCGACGCGACACACGCATGCAGCGCCGCCAGCGTCTCCTGCTGATAGGCCAGAAACTCCGGCGCGGCTTCCTGGACATCCAGCGTGCGCGCAAGCGCGGGACGCGAGAACTCATAATCCACGGCTGCGTTAATCATGCCATCAAGACGGTCTGCCAGGTCTGGCCGGGCGGCGGCGGTCTGCATGGCGGTGAGCAGACACGCATGTTCGCGCGCCACCAGCGCCGCCGTTAAGGCGTGGCGGTTCGGGAAATACTGATACAGCGAGCCGATGCTGACGCCTGCGGTTTCCGCGACGGCATTCGTGGTGCAGGCCGCCGCGCCCTGGCGCTCGAAAATGCGAGCGGTCGCCTCGACTATGGCCTCCACCAGCGCGCGGGATCGCGCCTGACGCGGCGCTTTGCGCGGCGGTAGCGGCGGCTGAATGGCATGCATAAACGCGAGTCCCTGAATACAACGTGTCCCGATATCATAACGGCGTCGTCTTAACACAACATCTACAAGCATTAATAGTTTTCAGGGAGACGTTATGCATACCGCCAGAGAGACCGTCACGCTGTTTATGCTGGTGAAAGCCAACCGCAGCTGGCTTGACGCCAGCGCCGGGGAACGCCAGCGGAATATCGCCACCCACCTTGCGCCCTTACTCAGTCAGTACCAGGGCGCGCTCAGGCTTCGCTATTTCGATACCGAATTTTACTCGGCGCGGATTTCCGATATCTGGATGTGGGAGGCTGAAAGCCATGCCGTCTGGCAGGCTTTTACTGAAGCGCTGCGCGACACCCCGTTCTGGAATGATTTTTTCGAAATTAAGGAGATTCTTCAGGGCGTCGAGGCGCAGCATCTGTAAGCGGCGGGGAGCCCGCTCGTCCCCGCAGCGTTTTCCACACGATGGCCGCGCAGAGCAGCGTCAGCAATGCCAGCAGATTGCACAGCAGCAGATACGCATGGTTCAGGCTGTGGTAAAGCAGCGCGCGGGGCGCGTCCGGCAGCAGCGACTGCGCCTGCTGAAGATGACCGTTGCCCAGCCATTCGGCGGCGCGGGCGACGGCCTGCGCCGGATACCCCGTCGCGGCGAGCGTATGTTGATTCGCCGCGGCGAGAAAGGCCATGACGCCCACCAGCGCCACGCCTTCGCCCGCCACCCGCACCGTATTAAACAAGCCTGCCGCCATCCCGGCTTTCTCCACCGGCACGCCAGAGACCGCTAGACCATCCATCAGCCCCCAGGGCAGCGCCGAGCCTGTGCCGGTGATAACGAGCGCCGTCATCAGCAGCGGCACGCTCCCGCCCTGCAACGCCTGGCCCAGCAGCGCCAGCCCCACGGCGGCGATCACCAGCCCGGAGGCGGCCAGATGACCCGCGCCGATCCAGCGCGTCAGCATCGCCGCCACGCCCGGCAGAAGCAGCACCGGCAGCGTCAGGGCCAGCATATACAGGCCGCTGGCGGTGGCGCTCAGCGCGTCGGCGCCGGTAAACCGCAGCGGCAGCAGGATCAACCAGACGACATAACAGCAGCAGGTCGCGAGCGGCAGCAGCAGAACGCCCGCAAATCGCGCATCACGCAGTAAGGCGAGTTCGAGTACCGGCTGCGCCGCGCGCCGGCACCGGGCGACAAACGCTTTCGCGGCCGCAAGCGTCGCCAGCAGCAGGGCGATGACCGGCCCGGAGACGATGCCATACTGCGGGATCAACAGCAGCGCCATTGTGAAAAACACCAGGCAGGCGCTGAACAACGCAAGCCCTGGCACATCGGCGCGCTTGCCGGCAGGTTTACGGGAGGCGGGCAGGAAAACCGCGCCGGTCAGCGCGCTCAGCCCGGCGAGCAGGCCCAGCAGCGCATAGAGCCATCGCCAGCCGAACTGCTCAATGACAACGCCCGCGATCGGCGGGCCGAACGCCAGCCCGGCCCCAAACATCGTGCCGAGAATGCCGAAAACGCGCGTGCGCGCCGGCCCGCTGAACAGCTGCGCCAGCATCGCGCTGCCGCCGGCCAGCGTCATCGCCGCGGCGATCCCCTGGACGGCGCGCAATGCGCCAATCTCGACGGTACTCCCGACCACGCAGACCGCAAGGCAGCTTAAGAAAAACAGCAGCAGCCCGCCGGTGAAAACGCGCTTCCTGCCCAGTTTATCGGCCATGACCCCCGCCGCCAGCAGCGAGCCGCCGAACGTCAGCATAAAGCCGTTGGTCAGCCAGGCGAGCGCCAGCGCGCTGCCGCCAAGCGACTGCCCGATAGCGGGCGTGGTGGCGACGCCGCCGGTAAAGCTCAGCGGCAGGATCAGCGCAGCAAAGAGCACCGCCAGCGCGGCGACGTTAGTGGCGTCCGCCACCCGAAAACGCATAGTTACAGACATAGCATGCCCTTAGACGATGATTGAACACGCCCAGACTATTGCGGACAGCTGCAATGATAAATAGACTGAAAATCTCTTCATAACGGACAAAAAGTTGATAATCATGGACAGTTTTACAGCGCTGGCCTCGTTTGTTCGCACCGCCGAGACGCTAAGCTTTACCGAAGCCGCGCGCGTGCTGGGCATTTCAGCTTCCGCCGTCGGGAAAAACGTGGCTCGTCTTGAGCAAAAACTGGGGGTGCGGCTTTTTAACCGCAGCACCCGGAGCGTGAGCCTCACCGCCGAAGGCGCGACGTTGCTGGCGCGCTGTCGCCCTGCGCTTGAACAGCTGCGCGAGGCGGAAGCGGAGCTAACGTCCGCCACAGATACCCCGTCCGGCAGGCTGCGTATTTCTCTGCCGGTCATCGGGTATCATCTGCTGATGCCCTTTTTACCGGCGTTCGCCGCCCGCTATCCCGATATAGATATCGAGCTCGATTTCAGCGACAGGCTGGTCAGTCTGGTGGATGAAGGCTTTGATGTGGCTATCCGCAGCGGCGAGATGGCGGATTCGCGCCTTACCGCCACCACACTTGGCCACTTCCGTTTCGTCCTGTGTGCAAGCCCTGGTTATCTTGCGGAACACGGCGCGCCGCAGACGCCGGACGCGCTAACACAGCACCGCTGCATCCTGTTTCGCTTTCCGTCGACCGGGCTGATCCAGCCCTGGGAGCTGACGGGACTGACGATGACAGGCGCGCCGTCCGCGCTTACGGTGAATAATATCGAAGCGATGATACGCGCGGCGGCCGCCGGGATGGGCATCTGCTATGTGCCCGATTTTATCGTCAATCCGCGGTTTGCCCGCGGCGAGCTTAAGGAAGTGATGCCGGGCTGCTGCGAACGGCAGGGCGCGTTTTCGGCGATCTGGCCGACCAGCCGTTATCTCTCGCCGCGTATCCGCTGCTTTGTCGATTTCCTGAAAACCCACTGGGACACCGGAGCGCATGGCCGGTGACGCCGGCTTTCAGAAACGCCCGCGCGTCATCTATGATAAAAGCATGAATGATAAACTCCGCTTTATTATGTTCTGCTGTGACGCTGAAAGGATGCCGCTGCCATGCCCGTAAACTTTGACCTGAACGATATCTATGCGTTTCGCGCATTAATGGAGTATGGCAGTTTCCGGCTCGCGGCGGAGTCCATCTGTCTTTCGCAATCGGCGCTCAGCCGCCGCATTGAAAAGCTGGAGACGGCGCTCGGCGCGCGGCTCTTTGACCGCACCACCCGGCGCGTGGCGCTGACGCTCTACGGGCAGAGTTTTGCCGAACGCTCAGAACAGCTGCTGGCGAATGTCGAAGCGGTGCTGGCTGATATCCAGCAGGCAAGCCAGGAGCGCACGGGGCTTGTGACCGTCGCGACGGTGCCGTCAGGCGCGTATTACTTTATGCCGGACATTATTCGTCAGTTTCAGGCGCGTTACCCGCGCGTGCGCATCAAACTCATCGACAGCAGCGTCGGCAATGTTATCGACGCCGTCAGCAGCGGCCAGGCCGATTTCGGCATCTGTTTTGGCAGAAACCTGCCGCCGCACATTGAGTTTGTGCCGCTGGTGGAGGATGTCTACGTGGCGGCCTGTCGGCGCGATCATCCGCTCGCGCGCAAAACGCAGCTCACCTGGAAGGCCTATTTTGAACAGGATTACATCAGCCTGGATAAAGTCTCCGGGAACCGTACCCTGCTCGATCAGGCGCTGGGGCATATCACTCCGGAACGGCCAAGCATCTGTGAAACCCGCCATGTCACGACCGTGCTGGGTATGGTGGAAGCGGGCATCGGCATCGCTGCCGTGCCTGCGATGTCAATGCCCGCCGCCGGGCACTCCGTTCTGGTGCCGCTGCGTCTGATCGATCCCATCGTCACACGCAGCGTGGGGCTGATACGCCGCAGCGGGCGCATTCAGTCTTACGTGGCGGCGGAACTCGAAAAGCTCATCACTGAACAGTATCCGCCAGCCTGACCGGCGCTTTTTGCGCGACCGACCGCATGCCGGTGGCGCGCACCACCTTTTGCGCGTCAGGCGACGCCAGAAACGCCAGCAGCGCGCGGCCTTCCGCCGGATGCGCCGCGTGACGGGTCACCGCGCCCGCAAAACGGGTGATGTACTGCACGCTGTCAGGCAGCTCGCCGACAAACGTCACGCCGGGCTCCGGCAGCAGTTCGCTGACCTGCTGAAACCCCACGGCATACTTCCCTTTCGCCACTTCCGACGCCACCGGGATGCGCTCCACCATCCGCGCGCGGGTCTCCATCTGCGCCTCGATCCCGAGCGTTTTAAATAACCTCGTACTGACATAGCGGCCGCTGGCGCTGTCGGAATAGGCAATCGAACGGGCCTGCAGCAGCGTCTGGCGCAGCGCGTCCGGCGTGTTAATCGCGGGCACCGGCGCGCCCTGCTTCACCACCATACCAATGGGCGAATCCGCCAGTTCCGTGCGCGTCCCCGGCGCGGTACGTCCCGCATTTTCAAGGCTGGTCAGGGCGTCGCCCACCATGATCACCACATCCGCCTGTTCGCCGCGCGCCAGCCGGTTCGGGATCGCCTGCGGCGTTTTGCCCATCGACGGGCCGGGCACGATCGCAATCCGGTTGCCGCTCTGCTTTTCATATACCGGGCGGAGCTGCTCCAGCGCGGCCTTAAAGCCCCCTGAAATCATCACCGTGATCTCCTGCGCCAGCACCACGCTGCTTAACGACGAGAGCGCCAGCGCGGCTATCCATGAAGTCAGTTTCTTATGCATGGCGGCGTCCTGCGGTCTGTAACGCCATCGTACTGCGGCGGTAGAGGTACAGCGTCGCCAGCAGCGCGCAGAGCGCGGCGAAACTCATCCAGTAGCCGGGCGAGGCTTTATCGCCGGTGTACTCAATCAGCGCCGTGGAGATAACAGGCGTAAAGCCGCCAAAAATCGCCGTCGCCAGGCTGTAGGCCAGCGAGAAGCCTGCGACGCGTACCTCTGCGGGCATGATTTCAGTGAGCGCCGGGATCATCGCGCCGTTGTACAGGCCATACATAAATGAGAGCCACAGCAGCACGCCCAGCATCATCGAAAAGCCAGGTGCCGCCGCCAGCATCATCAGCGCCGGATACGCGGTGGCCAGCGCCAGCAGCGTCATGGCAACCAGCACCGGTTTACGCCCGAAGCGGTCAGAGAGCGCGCCGCCCACCGGCAGCCAGAAGAAGTTGGAAATGGCCACGAGCAGCGTCACCAGCAGGCTGTCGGAAGCGCTCAGCATCAGCACTTTCTTGCCGAAGGTGGGCGCATAGACGGTGATGAGATAGAACGCCGTGGTCGTCATCGCCACCATCATCATGCCCGCGACAACCACCGGCCAGTGGGTCAGCAGCATGCGGAACACCTGTTTCATGTCGAGATGATGACGGCGCGCGCTGAACTCCTGCGTCTCTTCGAGTTTGCGGCGCAGCACGAAAATGAACGGCACAATCAGGCAGCCGAACAGGAACGGGAGCCGCCAGCCCCAGTTGCTGATAGCCGTCTGATCCAGCGCCGCGTTCAGGGCAAAGCCCATTGCAGCCGCCACCATAATGGCGACCTGCTGGCTTCCCGACTGCCAGCTGGTGTAAAAGCCTTTGCGCCCCGGCGTCGCGATTTCCGCCAGATATACCGACACGCCGCCAAGCTCCGCACCGGCGGAAAAGCCCTGCAACAGGCGGCCAGTGAGCACCAGCAGCGGCGCCCACAGCCCGATAGCTTCATAGGACGGGATCAGCACAATCAGAAAGGTGCCCGCCGCCATGATCGAGAGCGTCATAATCAACCCCTTACGGCGGCCCACTTTATCGATGTACGCGCCCAGCACTATCGCGCCGATGGGGCGCATCAGAAAGCCTGCGCCAAACACCGCAAACGTCATCATCAGCGAGGCGAACTCACTGCTCGCCGGAAAAAACGTGTGCGCGATGTAGGTGGCATAAAAACCGAACAGGAAAAAATCAAACTGCTCCAGAAAGTTGCCGGACGTGACGCGCAGAATAGCGCCGATCCGGGAACGGGTGTTTACAGGTGGGGTAGCGGAATGCATTGATGTCTCCATTTGTCATTAACGCTTGTGGTTGCGTCTCTTTCTGAAGACTGGAACAGAAATATCGGGGTAATAAGCGTAATAAACGCATCGACCGATGCGTTTCATGCATCAATCATGCGCCCGGTAGCCAGAGCGCTTTTATATACAAAGATTTAACAATCACACCCAGAACGGGAACAGGCCCGGATGAAAAAATGTCAGTTTTTCGTTTTGTGACAAAGGCCTGAGTGTGAGCCAGCACATTCACATGGTTTTCACATTACCCAGGCCCGCTGATGGAAAGCGCCCCGCTCCGCTACGCCAGCAAATTCTGCCCGATAAAATCGTCGATATCGTCCTGCGCCTGGCGGAACGCCTCCGTCGAGGGCAGCGTGTAGAGATGGTCGCTGTAGCCGAACAGCATCGCGTCCAGCTGTCTCGCGAACCGCGCGGCGTTAACACGGCGAAACACACCCTCCTGTGCGCCCGCGGTGAGAATATCCACCAGCGCCTCATGCCAGCGCGCGAGTATCGATTCCATGAGCTGCGCATACTCAGCATTATGGGCCGCCAGCTGCCACAGCGATCCGTAAAGCTTCGCGGTGGGGTCCGGCGTGGGGGAAATAACCCCTTCAATAAACGCTTTCAGCCTGCCACGGGCAGGCATGGAGGCCGTTCGCGAAACAAACTCGTTCAGTTCATTCTCAAGAAACGTGGTGATCGACTCCACGCACAGCGCCTGCCAGTTTTTGAAATAGTGATAGATATGGCTGCGCGAAATGCCCAGATGCTCCGTCAGATCGCGCGTTTTGACATTTTCAATGCCCTGTTCAATAAACAGGGCGATCGCCGCATCAATGATTTTCTCTTTCACGAAAGCCCGCTCTGCTTTTCTCTGGTTGACTTTGAGCAGTTGCTCAAATAGCATCCCACCCCACTTGAGCAATTGCTCTAACCGAAGATTAACAGAAATCATGAAGACGCACAGCGTAAATATCCCGACGTCCACCGCCACCGCCACCGCCGCTGGCACGCTGAAAACGCTGGCGCGACGCCACCGCAAGAAGCTCTTTTTCACCTTCTTTCTGGTGATAGCGGAGAACGTCACGTATCTGCTCTACCCGGTGCTGGCGGGGATCTGCATTAACGCGATGCTGGCGGGCGACGTCCCGAAGGCGATGCTGTACGGGCTGATGGTGCTGTTTATCTGGCTGCTGGGCGCGACGCGGCGAAGTGTGGATACGCGCACGTTCGCGCGCATTTATGCGGGGCTCGCCGTCTCGGTGGTGCTGGCGCAGCGCCAGAAACGCCTCAGCCATTCGACCATCGCGGCGCGGGTCGCGCTCTCCAGAGAGTTTGTCGATTTCTTCGAGCTGCATCTGCCGACGCTGATTACCTCGGTGGCGTCGATGGCGGGCGCCGCCGTGATGCTGCTGCTGATTGAGTTCTGGACGGGGATGGCGTGTCTGGGCATTCTGGCCGTGCTGGCCTGTTTTCTGACGCGGTTCACCCGCCGCAATGAGGCGCTTTACGGCAGGCTCAATAACCGCCTTGAAAAAGAGATCGACATGGTGACGCACGCCGCGCCGCGCGCCCTGCAGCGGCATTATCAGCTGCTGGCGCGGCTTCGCATCACGCTTTCCGATCGCGAGGCGATGGGATATTTCACCATCGGCGTGCTGGCCGCGCTGCTGTTCAGCTTCACGGTGGTGATGATGACGCAGTCAGCCGCGATCAACGCCGGCCACATCTATTCGGTGATGACCTATATGTGGATGTTTGTCACGAGTCTGGATGACGCGCCGCAGCTGCTGGAGAAATATTCGCAGCTCAAAGATATCGGTAAACGCGTGACGACGGAGGCAGAGACCGCCCCCGCTGAATAACAGCGGTAAGCCAGTCGCCGCCCCGCGGGGCGGCCCAATTACTGTGGCTGTTCGCGCAGGAAAATCGTCAGCACATCTTTAAACGCGACGCCGCCGCACTCCGCGACAAGCCAGCCGACCGCGCCCCGGTGATACGTGCCGTGGAAAAGCATATGGTTCAGCATATCGAGCGCTTTCATCTCGCCGGGGCTACCGTCGGTAAACCGAAAGCGAATGGTCTCATCGAAATCCGCCTCGCGCATCGCGCTCACGTGAGCGATATGCCCGTCCACACAATCGCGCAACGTCGTTTCGAGCGTTTCAACGTCTGGCGTTTCCGGGGTATTGAGCGCTGTATAGCCGTGCGCCTGGCCCGTCAGGTTGGCCTGAAAAATGCGGTCCACCACATAGATATGGTTCATCAGCCGCTGCATCAGGCGGCGCTTCTCCGGGTACGCCGCGGCGTCAACGGCTTTGACGGACGCCAGCGTACCGGCATCCGCCCAGCGCTTATATTTCAGCAACGTAACCAGCGTATCCCTGTTCATTCGGTTTTCCTGTTGAGTATTTACTTATGCCGCTAAATTAACACAGCGCTGTGCTGCCCGTGGCTGCCAATATTAGGGGCTCAGGAAAATCCGTGCGCGCTTTTCGGTATACTCGGCGCTGCGTTAAACATTTCCTTAAAAGGCCCCGTCATGCGTACACGCCCCGCGTCACGATTGCTGATTATGAGCCCCGATCGCCGGTTATTGCTGTTTCGCTTTACCCACCGCGACGACGCGCTCGCCGGGCGCTCCTACTGGGCGACGCCGGGCGGCGGCGTCGAAGACGGAGAGTCATTCCAGGAGGCGGCTATACGTGAATTACGGGAAGAAACCGGTATCGTGCGCACATCCTCCGGCCCGGAAGTGGCGCAGCGCGCCTTTACGATGATGTTGCCGAATGGCGAAACGGTGCTGGCCGACGAGCGCTTTTTTATGATTCACGTTGACTGCGAAGAGACCGATTTCTCAGGCTGGAGCGCGAATGAAAAGCACGTAATTCACGATCACCGCTGGTGGTCGCAGGAAGCCCTCGCCCGCGCCACCGACACTATTTATCCGCTGGGGCTGTTGCTGGAGGTAATGGCGGCGCACTGAAGGCAGTTACCTACAAATTTCAACGGGTTTACAGCCAGGCGCAGGCTGATAGTGTGGCCGCATACCAGAGGAAAAAACGCCATGAACCTGCCGCTGCAACTCGAAGATACGCTCTTTACCGCCATGAAAAACTCTGACGTGGCGGCCCTTACGGCGTTAATCGCCGACGATCTGCTCTTTATGAATCACGCCGGTCAGCGCGTCACGAAAACTGAGGATATCGGGCTGCATGCCAGCGGCGCCATCACCATTGAGGCGATTGAACGTGAATCCTTTCAGGCCCAGGAGAGCGACCACTGCATTATTGTCGATACCTGCGTGGCCATCACGGGCACCTACGCCGGTGCGCCGCTGAATGGCCGTTTTCACCATTTCCGCACCTGGGTTAAACGCCACGGTGACTGGCAGGTGCTCGGTTTAAAAACCACGCTACTCTGACGCGCATTTGCCCGGCGCGCGGGCTTGTGCCGTCCATGGAAAAGTCAAAAGCGTTTTATCAGCGCCGGGCATGCGAGGATTCTGCTGAAAGTCATTTCACATGAGTCAATGTTTTTGGTGGGTGGCAATAAAAAGCCCGCCGTTACGCGGGCTGAAAATGGCTATATCACAGAAACCATTGCGGCTTAACGCCAAAGCGAGCGGAAAGTGCCTTAATGTGCGAGATCGTCAGGGAGCGCTGACCGGAAAGGATCTGGCTGACCAGCGATTTAGAGCCAATTTCTTCCTTCAGATCGGCGTAGGACAGCTTATGCTGGTCAATCAGCGTGCGCAGCAGCGCGACGCCCACCGGCATTTCTGCAACTTCTTTGTTGAACTCTGCAAAGCGCTCGCTGTTGTCTTCGTAATCGGCAATTTTGGCTGCCAGTAAGTCGATCAGCGGGTTTTCGTCGTCGTGGTCAATCAGGTAATCCACCAGCGCCAGCGCGTCACGGTAGTCCTTCTCAGAAGAGCTTCCCCCCAGCAGAGGGACAGCCGCTACCAGTTGTTTTGTTGCTTCAATAGCTTTAGTGGTGTCGGCGATCATTCTTTGTTCTCCCGATAGTAGCGAGTCAGCTTATCGTATTCGGCGTGGGTAGCGATATGCTTCACGTAGAAGCGTTTATTCACGAAATTGATGTAGGCGATAACCCTCAGGTTGTTGCCACCCACATCTAACACCCACCATTTGTTACGGTACTTAAAATTGTCCAGACTTGGCACGGCGGCGCGAAGTTCATCAGGCGATTTAAAATCTGTTTCGCATACCAGGCGAAACAGCGCCTTTATGGCTGTGGCGTCGTTTGGAAAGAGCCGTGCCGCTTGTTCAAATGGCTCTTTGGAAATGACGTGCATTGAGAGATTCCCTTCTTTCGTTCACATTATGTAAACACTATAACGCACTATAACCTTGTCGACAACACAGCTTATGGTGCGGCTGAGGAGGTCGCTGATAGTAATGGTCCCTTCAGGGCATATTTCGCTGCGATAGTCGACTGCCGTTAGGATACTGAAAGGCCAAACCTCACTGACGAACCGACAGCCAGCATAAGCAGCTCAGACGACGACTTCTGCGTAACGGATACCTTCTGATTGCCCACAGCTGCACTCGCGATACCATGCAAGCGTATGACGCTAAACGCGATCTTAATGTTCTCTTAACAGTGCGAGTGGACAATAGCGAATATTTTTACGCCTGCGTGTCTTTTTCAGGCCGGCTTAGTGGCTTTTCACAGCAGTTTTATACAGGTGCGGCACTATGCAGTTTAAAAATTTCGTCGGTAATCTGGCTGGCTGGCAACCCTGCGATGCAGCCCGTTACGCGCGTATTTATGATCAATTCGGCGGCTCAGTGTGCTGTCACCCGGATGTGCTGCAATTTTTAAGCCGTGAGCAGAATCTGACGCTGCGTTATTTCGCGCTGAAAGAGGGTGACGACGACGCAGGCGCCTGCTTTTCCGTAAACGGAAAGTGCAGCTTGCAGCACCAACATTTTCCTGTCGTCTTCGATGATGTCTTATTCCCCCTGCGCCCAAATAAACGCGCCTACCTGCCGGTGACCAATAAACGGCTCTCCCCGCAGCATAAAGGCCTGTTTATTAATACGCTTTACTCCGGGCGTCTTAAGCACAAAGTCGCCTGGATCAAAGAGAACATCTCGAAGACATCGGAGAAAAAACGCCGCAAGGAGTTTGAGAAATTCTGCGCCATGGGCGGCGTGGTGCGGGACGCGAACAGTTTTTCCTCAGAAGAGTTAGCAGCGATATATATCGAGCTTTTCACCCTGCGCTGGCAGGGAAAAATTTACTGCTTTAAATATGACGATCTGGTCCGCACCTTTGACGCACTTCGGCACCTGATTTTTGGCAGCGTGCTGTTTCTCAATGCGCGCCCGTGCGCGTTCGATATTATTTTTATGTGCAGCAGCCCTGAGTGGATCTATTTCGATGATATTAACGGCGGCTACGATCCGCAGTACACCACGCTCAATCTGGGCAGTATTCTGTTATGGCTGAATACAAGCAACGCCCGCGCGCTGTGCGCCAGAGAAAATAAGGCGCTGCGTTTTTCGCTCGGGATCTATAAAGCGTTCTGGAGCTATAAAAAACAGTGGTGCGATATTATCCCGCTCGGCAGAACCATTTTCTGATAAATACGTGAACGCAGGAAAACCGGCGTACGCCAGTTTTCCTGGCCGCACCCGTTACCGTTCCGGATTAAGGTAGCAGACGCGCAGACGGTGACCGTCCGGGTCCATCGCCGCGAAGGTATAGCCGAAATCGAGTTCCACGGGGCTCTGGATCGCCGTCGCCTGACGCTCCATGCACCACAGCATATAAAAATGTTCGACCTCGTCCCGCGCCTGCACCTTAAAGACGATTTCACCCGCTGGCACCGGCGCACGCTGATTCACGACCGGCTCAACCGTATAGCAGGACCACAGCCCCAGTTTAAAACCGTTCTCCAGCACGAATAACGCGAACGTAGGCTGTTTCTCAACCGGCTCGCAGCCGAGCAGCGTGGAATAAAACTCAGCGCTCTTAAGGACGTTCTCAACATAGAGAATAGACATATCGGCAGTAATCATTTGGCTCTCCTTGTGTGGTGAGCCATGACAGTAACAGCCAGCGGTGACAGTTTTTGTCAGTAGGTTTTTGCCTGCACAATCCCTTCCGCGCTCTTCCACTCTTTCAGCAGCTTATAGCGCGATTGCGGACACGATTGCTCGCTGATGGTCACCTGTTGCATGCGGTCGATGCGAAAATGGCGGAACGCCTGGCGCAGCTCGCACCAGCACGCCAGCATCCTGACCGCGTCAAAAAAACCCAGGGCAATGGGCCACACCAGGCGCGACGACGCGGCGCCGTCTTTATCGGTATACACCAGCTCAAGCTTTCTGCGCTGATGAATAGCGCTGCGAATATCCGCCAGAAACCGCAGGCTGCCCTCATTGCCGGGCGGGGCCACCATCAGCGACGGGTAGTTGATCTGCTGCGCGAGATGCTCAGGAAGAATGGCGTGAATTTTCGCCACCGCGTTGCGGGCCGCGGCTTCCAGCTGCGGGTCGGTATGGCGCATCACCCAGTGCAGGCCGAGTATCAGCGCGTCAACTTCATGGGCATCGAACATTAGCGGCGGCAGGTGGTAATCGGATTGCAGAATATAACCGATCCCCGCGCTGCCCTCGATCTCCACACCCTGCATTTTCAGCGTTTCAATATCGCGATAAATACTACGCACGCTGACATCAAGCCGCTCCGCAAGCGTCGCCGCCGTCACCGGGTAACGGTGGGATCGCAGAAGCTGGAGCAGTTCTAAAAGCCGTTGTGTCCGGGTCATATCGGGTCTCGGTGGTGTATGCGTCATAGGCGGCGTGTTGTGGGATCAGCCTACGACAAGTAAAGCCGTGTCCGTCGCCCGTCTCACAGAAACTTATCCATATTCAGCGTGCGAAAGGCGTCGTCCACATCGCCGTAAGCGGCGTCCGTCACGTAACTGCCGGACGGCTGCCAGAAAAAGGCCGCGACGCCAGGGTCGGCGGTATTACTGGCTATCCGGTAGCGCGTAAATTTTACTTTCGTGGCATCGGTTAAGTCCGTACTTTCTGAGGAGTCCGCGATTTTCACCGCCCGGACCAGATAGAAAATATGATTAACCTGATACGGTTCATAGCCGCTGATTTTTGTGGTCGACGCGGAAAGCCGGAAATCGCTCCAGGTAAAACCATCGTCATCCGGCACCGGGACAATCAGCCAGGCGTGGTCTTTCTGGATATAAACCGTGAGGGTGCTGCTGGGGTGGGAGGTATTATTGTCATAGGTGGCGCTGAAAATAAGATCGTTCGCGCCATCCTGATTGATATCCAGCGTGTTCGGCCCATCCTTCAGCGCCACGGGAACAGCCTGTCCGGCATGGGCGCAGCCCGCCGTCAGCAGCGAAGCAATAAACAGCGCGCTCAGTTTCATCTCAATCGATCCCTTTGAAATAGAGAGTGTCGGCAAAAAGGAAGCCTTTCGCCAGCGCCGATCGCCTGGCGCAATACAGCATGATGGAAGTTCGCTTTCTGATCCACTTATCGATTAAGGATATTTTTCAGAAACGGTACTGAAGACCTGCGGTAATTGTATAGTTTTTGTTTTGCAGGCCGGCGGCATCGCCATTATCCGAGAAAGACGTTCCGGCAGCGTTATCAAGCATCTGCGTCCCGCTTTTCCCTTCCTTATAGCGGTTATAGGTGAATTCAGCGAAAAGTTTCGTATTCGGGAGCACATAATACCCGGCATCAACCGCGAGGCCATAGTAACGGGCGTCGTCAGATTTCTCACGGAACGTCAGATCGCGCATATAATGCTCGTCGTTATCCTTCGCGGTCACCCAGTCGCTGAATTTAAAATGCGCGTTCACTTCAACGTCCTGATAGCGATACTGACCGGTCAGGCCAATATATGGCATGCTGTATTTCTGCTGGTAACCGATACCGCGAGCACCGTTCGGGAAGCTGCCGACATCATTGCCATTATCATAATTAAAGGAGCCGCCGTAGGCGGTCCAGCTAAAGCGAGTTTGCTGATAACCGGCCATAACGCCGACTTTATAATCATCCCCTTTCAGTACCCAGCCTTTCAGGTTTAAGTCATATTCATTGGCATAATTCAGATCGGTATCAGGATGGCGCGAACGGTCGGTCCAGTGAGACTGATCCTCTCTTTGCCAGTCATAATCTTCCATATGCCCGTTACCAGAACTCAGGGTTGTCCACCCGCGCGCGTTAAGCGTCAGAAAAGACCATGCATCCCAGGAGACATCGCCCTTGAGGATAAGATTGTTTTTAATTTTCCAGTTCAGCTGGCTGATTTTACGACCGGTGCTGGCGTCGTAGACAAATTCTTTTGATTCTCCAGCCAGCATCCCCATTGAGGTGGAGACAGCCACGCTTCGCGCAGAAAAATCCGGCATCGTCATCACAGAAGAAGCGGCATTCGCCGGGCCGGAGACAGCTATCATCGCCACGATAATACGTTTCTTATTCATATATTATTCCCTTGAATTTCCACGCACCTGAAAGCGCCATATAAGAATATCGCTGTGAATTTGCGCCTACAGCCAGCGTGCCTGATCACTCTCAAATATAGCAGCGCAGATAAAAAATGACGTAAATCAGACTGAGCGCTGGCGATGGCTTCAGGTGCGGACAATGGCTCGTCAGTAAAACCGCACGCGGAATAACGCAAAACGAGTAAGTAAAAACAGCGCTGTAATTTCGTTACGTTTATTTTTTGTACAAGAGGTTATTTGCAGGCCAGGAAAAACCTGAGGCTATATTGCGCCGGCCCCGTTCGCCTGGCGCAATATAATATGGTGAGAGTGAAGCAGCGATTAACCGTTTAATGAGGCCGCGGCGCGCCGTTTTTCAGCCATCAGCGCCATCATGGCGACGAGCAGAGGAACCAGCGAGCACCACAGCACGGCGTTCCAGCCCACCAGCGTCAGCAGCGCGCCGGAAGAGAACGAGCCCACGATCATCACGCCGAACACCACAAAATCATTCAGCGACTGCACGCGGTTTTTCTCTTCCGGACGATGGTAATCGAGGATTTGCGCCGACGCGCCGGTAAAACCGAAGTTCCAGCCGATACCGAGTAAAATCAGCAGCAGCCAGTAGTGCCCGACCGCCGTTCCGGCGAGGCCCGCCGCGACAGAAAGCGCCGAGATCGCCAGGCCCACCGCCGCGATGCGCGAGGCGCCAAAACGGGTAATCAGCTTGCCGGTAAAGAAACCCGGCGCGTACATCGCGATTACATGCCACTGGATGCCCAGATTCGCATCCTGGAGTGAAAGGCCATGCATATGCATCGACAGCGGGGTGGCGGTCATCAGGAAGTTCATCACCATATACGCCACCGCGCCGCTGAACACGGTGCGGCTGAAGCCCGGCTGGCGCACAATCTCCCGAAGCGGTCGGCCGCGCACCTGGAGCTCAGCCGCGACCGGATCGGGCGCTTTCACGCCCCAGAGCACCGCCGCGGACACCGCCGCCACCAGCGCCTGCGCAAGGTACGTGGCGGCAAAGGTATAGGGCGGCCAGAGATCCATCGTGCCGTTGACCAGCATGGGTCCGACAATGCCAGCCGCCACGCCGCCGCCCATGACCAGCGACAGCGCCCGCGCCCGCCGTTCGCCCGCTACGCCATCAGTGGCCGCAAAGCGAAATGAAACCGCGACGGCGGCATACGCGCCGCTCATAAATCCGGCGAAGCAAAACAACCAGAACGAACCCAGCACCACGGCAAACGCCGCCGTCAGCCCGGTCAGCACGCCGGTACTGGTGCCCGCCATAAACGCCGCGCGGCGGCCATAGCGGCGGGCAAGCGCGCCAAAAGGCAGGATCAGCGCCGCCATCCCGACAACGAAAATCGTCAGCGGCAGCGTCGCCAGCGCCTGATCCGGCGCCATCGCGTCGCCGACAATCGCCCCGGTCGCGTAAAATACCACCGAGTTCGCGCCCGCGAGCGCCTGGGCCGTCGCCAGCCGAAAAATATTCCTGTTCTGCTGCCCGACAGGCAGGGTGACTTCCGCACGCATTACTGCTCCTTTAGTCGTGATGGCCGCGCGACACGCGTAAATAAAGGGGTCCAATGGCGGCGCGTCCCTGTGTCGGCCCGATATATCCTCGTAACGCTTTAACCATAAACCATTTTTTTAACGAACGTTCAGAGACTTAATCCACGTCGCCAATTCGTCTGCGTAAAACCAAACCAGCGGATTATTCAGCTGTCAAATCGCCTTCCGGCGTCATGTTTTGTGCTCCTGGCGGAGGGGGAGTCGTTCTGTACCCGCATCTGCGCTATAACAGAGGCGACGCAATTATGAGGAAATACTTATGTTTGCAGAGACGGCGCGTCTGCGGCTGCGGCCGGTCACAGAGAGCGATGTGGACGATTTATTCCGGATTTACGGCGATCCGGCGACCAATACGTTTAACCCGGCGGGGCCATACCTGAACCGCGCGCACGCGGAAGGTGTGATGGAGCGCTGGCTGACGCACTGGCAGGCATATGGTTTTGGGAACTGGCGCATCGCGTTAACCACCGCGCCCGATGAGACCATCGGTTTTGGCGGGCTGAGCATCCGCCGCTATGCGGACGCGGAGATTAATAATCTCGGCTACCGTTTTGCGACGCAGGCGTGGGGACAGGGGCTGGCCACAGAGTTCGCCCGCTTCGCCGTTCGCTATGGGTTTGAAGATCTGGCGCTTGAGGCAGTCTCTGCGGTAGTGCGCAGCAATCACCTGGCGTCGCGCAAAGTGCTGACCCACGCAGGGTTGCGCTACGTGCGTGAGATCCATGACGTCGATAACGCGCCGCCGAGCCTGCTGTACACCCTGACTCGCGGCGACTGGCACGCATGGTAAGCCTTTATCCGGCGTCGTCGACCGGGTTTTCCGTGCCGTTAAGGACATTCTCCAGATACGCCGTCTGCCCGTGACGGCGCAGGTAAGCCGTGACCTCACGCGCCCAGCCTTCGCCGTTGCCAAGCGTGGCGCGGCTGTGCGTTTCAGCGTAAAGGTAACGCCGGTCCCACAGATTAATTAACGTCTGGTTAATGCCATCAATATTGCAGCCCGGATTGTTCGCCTGCTGCAACGCCAGCGCCCGCTGCACCCGCTCGCGCTGAGCCTCGTCCGCCGGGAACTCCCGCTCGGCGTATTCGCTCAGCACCAGGAATGACGGCGGGATGCCCTCTTCCATCGCGGCGTGCAGACGGTAATGGCCATCCAGCACCACATAGGACGCCAGCCCGGCGACATACCAGACCAGCACCGGCGGCAGCGCGCCCTCGCGGCATTTTTTACGCCACCACTTAAGGCGCCCGGCGTGCGGGTCAATCGGGTAACGGCCCATCAGCAGATGACCGCCCCACCACCAGTCCACCAGCCGGACGTATTCCGGGTCGGTGAGCGAGCGAAAATCTTCGCCGTAAAGCGCCCAGTCCACACCCCAGTCGCCTGCGCTGGGGGGCGTTTTGAAATACCACTGGTCGATGTCGGGCGTGGTGTTGCGCAGGTATGACGAGTGGCGTTTCGCGGGCAGCATCGGGCGTAACAGCCAGTCGCGCGGCGCCAGCAGCGGCGCGGGAGAATCCATCAATTGCCGCGCGAAATAGCGGCACCACTCGCCCGTCCAGGCGGCGTCGCCCTTACGTTTTATGGCTTCAATGTCTTCGGAGCGCACCGGCGGCAGCAGATTGAGTTGATCGGGATGTTCACGGTTGGTAACGAGCCAGACGCCGGAATAATCTTTCAGCATCGAGGCCCAGAAAAGCGTTTCGCCGCGCAGCTGTAATGCCATGCGTCCGTGATGTCCGCTCAGCATCTCCAGCGCCAGGCCTGAGGGCGTTTCGCCCTTTACCGTCAGCGCAAGCCCCAGCCAGGCGTCGTTACGATCGTGTAAATCTTTCCACCAGTAGTGTGTCATGCAAGCTCCCTGCGTGTGTACTAAGAGACAGTGTACGGCACAGGGCAACCGTTATGAAGGGAAATGCAGAGAGGAGAACCCGCGGCGGGTACCGCGGGTCGGAAGAGAAAACTCAGAATACCGGCGCGCGTTTTTTCAGCGCCGCGCGATGCGGGAACACCCACAGGCAAACCAGGATAAGACCGATCAGTGTAAGGGATGCGCCGTAACGGCTGAGCTCAAGGCCGCCTTTGGCGATGGGTTTATCGAGAAAATCGCCCACCACCGCGCCGAGCGGACGGGTGAGGATAAACGCCGCCCAGAACAACACGGTGCGCGAAATCGAGGTAAAGCGGCTCGCCAGCCAGATAACCGCCAGTGCGCCAACGAACAGCAGGATGCCGCCGTCATAACCGAAGCCTTCGCTGTCTGCCGTCCAGTCGCCGAGCGCCGTGCCGAGCGTCTGGGAGAACATAATCGTCACCCAGTAGAAGCTTTCGGTACGCACGCTGTTTACCGAATCCACGGCAATGGTGCCGCATGTTACCCGCCAGACCAGAAGCGAAAGCACCAGCAGACTACTCAACAGCACTGTACCGCCGAGATAACCGATACCTAATGAGCGGTCGGCGAAATCCGCAAGCGTGGTGCCGACCGTCGTGGTGGCGACCACCGTGAACCAGTAGATCCACTTATTAAAGCTGTGATGGCGGATCTGCACGACCACCGCCGCGAGGAAGATCGCCGCGAAGATGAGCGTGCCGGTGAGATAACCGAGATCCATCGACATCGTGACCGCGTCGCCGCCGGTTTCACCCAGCGTGGTCGCGGCGATTTTCGTCAGCCAGAACGCGGCGGTGACGGCAGGAACTTTGCTGAGCGCAGAGGTAGTGTTTTGCATAAAGTGTGCTCCGTTACGGCCCGACAGGGGCAGGATCCAGAGTGAAGTTATAGGATTAATCTTAAGGAAGACTTAAGAACGGGAAGGTTTTTTACGTTTGTGACAGGTGTCGCAAATGGGTCGCGATGCCCCACTGAATGACGTCGCAGCGGTCCGCCGTAAGCGTTAACCGTGCGTAGCTGGCGTTCGGCTGCGCATAGCGCGGGAAGTTATCGATATTGCCGTCTTTGTTGAGGAGCGCCAGCGCGCCCTGAAGGATAGCGAGATCTGTACTCCCCAAAATTAGCTAACGTATTAAAATTAATAAATTAGTCATAGGCCTAAAATTACACATACCCTCAGGCCTGAACCTCCCGGCTCAAAGTCCGGGAGTTTAATTTTAAATTAATAAATGATTGTATCTATGAAAATTTCTCAGACGAGACAAAAATAATTCTTTTAATAAAATCTGACAACTCATCATATTCCAACGGGCGTTTTGGCTTCGATATTAACTTATAATACCCGTCCTTAAAGTCATAGCTAAACAATCCAATATGCGACATTTTAATAAAAGGACTTAAGTAACTTTCTTTTTGTATTTCATCCAAAAAATGTGGAACATTGTCCACAACAACATCTGCTACTGAAAAAGGCTCTAGCGATAAAAAATAATTAAAAACCAAATCATAATTATCAAGGTATTTTCTAATTCCCAAAGGCACAGGCCCTTTTCCTCCCGTTGCAAAGTGAGCTACAAAACCGTCCCGATCACATAAAAACCAGTCCAAATCATTTTCTAAAAACTCTTCGTCCATATATGTCATTATTCGCCACCAAATATATTTTTACAGTTTTCACAACGAGGAGCAGGTCAAGTAAGCAATCAGGTACGTTGAAAGATATCGATGAGCTACCGGTGAGCAAGCGCAATCGTAACGACTGCCCGCTTCACATTAAATGACGATAAAATGTTAAGGTTCAGAGGCCGATATTTTATGAAGGACCTTTCCAGTATAGTTTAGGTTTTAAGCTATCAGGCACTATATTAAACAATTTTTTAATATATTCAACCTGCTGGCTATAATTAGGAGATATATCTGCAGTGCATTTTTCACAATAATATTTAGCTTGATTATTTAAAAACCATATATCATGTTCAGTGAATTCTGCGACAAGGAGCGAATGCATTAGATTATGCACCAATTCAGCCTCAAAAAAACATGATATATCTCGACCTTTATCTTTCACATCCAAAGACTGGATGTTTCTAATATAGGGAAGAGAGAGTGATAGCATCTTTATATATATCTCGTTTTTTTTCACAGGTATTTTATTTGATTCCTTATCTATTAACTCAGCTTCCACTTTAGGAGTTAACGTGTGCATTTTTGTCTAAACATCATCTTTTTTAAAAATATCGTCCCATGTGATACCATCACTGCTTCTTGACTCATACTGTTTGTTCAGGTCTATCAAATGCCACCTCCCGCCATCTTCAACCATCAGTTCTTCTATATCCAGATAGTGATTTTCATCGTCATCAATAAAAAGACGGCCTTTCACTTTGGCGTAATGAAATAATCTTGATGAACAGCCGCCGTACAAACTTACATTATTTTCAAGATTATCACTAAGTTCTTTATTTTTGATTTCAAAAAGGAGATTTTAAATAGTTATTTCCGTAATCTTTATCTATCAGACTCAGATCACCGTCAGAATGATAAATAAGATATCCATCAAGATATACCTCATTATCATTAGCACAATTATCTAAAACCTCTTTTACGGTCATCATTCCAGAACAATCCCATTAAAATTCAGGCATTTATCTAAAACATCCGGGCGAACCCTGGCAGGCTTATTAAATGAATCACGGATCATATAATAATCTACCTCATCAACTTTTTTCATTAAGTCAACCACAATAAAATGGCCACCTTTACCAGTATCAATTGTTTACAATAGTGGTGTGCCCTTGTGACTCCACTTTACGGGCGCTGTCCGTATGATTCATCGCCTTTCCTATCGCTCTCTGCCCATGTACCGTCAGCATAATGCTCCGAAACCGGGCGATGTCAGGTTGCATAGTTTTCACTACCCGGAGTACCCGAAAGCTATACGGCTGGGCCGAGGGGCTGAGCATGGTCTCGATTAACGGACCGAATATGAAGCAATGACTTAAGACCTTCCCCGGCGCTTAACGACACCAGCGATTTGTCGGTGATCAAACATGAAACATAAGTCCGGCTCAAAGGTCGGGATGTTTATATATTGTTAAATATTCAACACAATAATTTATTTCGATAATGTGTTCCACTTAACTGATATTTGTGGTTTTAACCTAATCTCCATTCGTGTCACTGAACTGGAAGAATCTATTTTTGAATATAAAAAACCCCCTTCTATTTCAGTTCTGATTTCAAAGCTCTTTACACCTTCACTAAGATGCTGGGATATAATGCTGCCATTAAATTCAATAAGAGTTTGTATCCAACCTTCTAACGCAGCATAAGAAAAAATTAATTTAACCCCATTGCTGTCAATATACGAATAACCATATCTGTGATCTAGTTCATCAGAAAGAAAGGGCGTACTTTCAAAAAATGAAAGCAACTCAATACAATCTGGCACTTTTTCGATAGAAGTCATTTTTTACCGTCCTTCGGTATGGGCCATAATGCCCGCCGTTGTATTCTGGTCGGTGATGTTTTTACCAATCTCATTAGCGATATATGGTGCCGCCGCACCCGCTAACGCGGCATTGAGGTTACCGCCTGCCAGCCCGCTGACAGCGGCGGTCGCGGCGGTGATCGCACGCTGCACATCGCTCCCGGTGCCGGTGTTTTCGGTCACTTTTTTGTATACGGCCGTATCACGCAAGGCCGCCAGTTTTTCCAGGCGCTCTTTCTCCGGCAGCCCCTGAAGTGACGTGCCCGTTTGGGCTATCGCCGCTTTCAGGCCATCGAGATCGCTCTGCGTGCGCACAATCTCGGCCACCAGAATAGGTTGTCCTCATGTGGCTTATGAAGACATTAATAACATTGCGGTGTATCAATCAGCGGGAAGCAGGTCAAATAGTTACACTGACCCTCTGCTGCTTACTCTTATAGTTATCACGATCCTGCAGGCTGGTGATATTGAGATCGCGGCTAATGTTACCTTTCACCGTCTGGCCGTTTACCTACGCGCCAGAGAGCATGGTCGTCATATCCGGCATAGGCCATATAAAATCGAATCATGGTATGGGTTTTTATATTATTTCATATGATGCCATGGCAGTTGAAATGGTGAACTTCTTATTAAATACGATGCATTTACAGTGATATAAAATTATTCATTTTTAACCCTGCCGATATTTTAAATGTAAAACTATTGCGCTCAAACTTTTTTTAAAAAACAAGTGCTTACTGTGAATATTAAGCACTATGCTGCATATTCCCGAGCGTCATAAAAATGACTTTAGCCTGTGATTTCATAAAGTGTGTCAGGCGGCCCCTGATACAACTCGAAGTCCTTATGGATCACATCATATAGCTCACAAAGTTTAATTTTTTTAATCGTTTCAATCTGGGAGCACTCGGTTAATGCAACCAGCATCTTTTGCGCATTAGTAATACTGAAAATATCAGACAGCACATCTAAAAGTATATTTAATCGCGCCTTCCCTTCCAACGGAAAACCTATATCAGCTTCAGGAGCATAATCCAAATAGTCTATTAAATAGCTTGCATTTGGATAGTGAGGCCTGTCACTTATTAAAAATGCATAACAGTCGCTTGTAGGTATGAGCTCATTTGGAAAATTATATAACTCTTCTTTTTTTATTTGAGCTATACCTATTTTTTGCAATTCCGCATAACCATTTAAATTACGTAACTCCTCGGCATTCAAAGGAGGCAATAAATAACCGCAAATATCATTTGACATGTTCACCTTCTATTTTTCGGAGATCCACTTACCAATAGCTTTACCGTTTAGATCAAGCTCTCGATAATACTTACCTATAGGTTGACCATTGGAATTATACTCCACTTTATGCTCATGAGGAGGTACTTTCCCGTTGGAATCATACCCCAAAGTTCCATGGGTCCTCTGTTGCCCATAATCTTCACGAGAGAACATATTACCTCTGTCATCATAATAGGTGATACTTTTTGTACCATCAGCTCTGGATACTTCATAGACAGAGTTAGGGGTCGACGTTTTGGGTGCCTTACCTGACGACACCACCGTGTGTTCAGTGGAAATCCTATCGGTTGCGGGATTGATATTATTATTTCCTGCCTGCTTCTCAACCATACTGACGGTTTTTTGCGTATCACTGTTGTCACTTTTACCGGGTTTCCCTTCACCTGAATTTGATTCGCGCTGCGGACTTTCTTCCTGGTGCGTGTTTTTACTGCTTGTTTGATTTTCTTTTCCAGATGTGGCTTTGGGCGCGCCGCGTTTGCTACCGCCAACAAGGTCCGACCCCGCGGCGTCAGCCATTGCATCCAACAAGTCTCGCGCCGAACCGCCGTTACGCACCGCCATCAGAGTAATCCTTTGCAGATTCGCCCCGGTACTGCGCAGGTACATTAATTCCTGGAACTCGGCATCTGTCAGGTGTCGGCCTTCATGCCAGGCATTCATCAGCTCTTCGGAACGTTCCGCATAGTCTGATGTAATATCCTGCATCTCCTTAATTTTTTCCCGGCACTCTGCACCCTTGCAGTTCGCCACGCTGGCTTCCTGCTCTTTGGAGATTTCCGCATACTTTTTGATTAACTTTTTACGACAATTGTCATCGTTGCATTCATGGAGCTGCTTAAAGAATTCCGTTGCGTCTTTTCTTTTCAGCGCATTATTCTCAACCGTCGTCTGTCCGGCCTTCGCGGCGGTCGCTGTCGCTTCCGTACTGTTGCCCGCCAGTGCGCCTGCCAGGCCGGATGCCAGCGTAGAGAGCGCCGCAACCGTCTGTTTCTCAGTATCATTCAGCTGCGAGGGGGCTTTTTTGTACACCTCCTTCGCAATGAGTATCCCCATCGCTTCACCGACGACCGCGCCGGAAGCACCGATGAGCGCGTTTTGTCCCTGCACTTTCGCCAGCACGGCGTTAACCACCGCGTGGGCCATAATGCCCGCCGTCGTATTCTGGTCGGTGATGTTTTTACCGATCTCATTAGCGATATACGGCGCCGCTCCCCCCGCTAACGCGGCATTCAGGTTTCCGCCTGCCAGCCCGCTGACAGCGGCGGTCGCGGCGGTGATCGCACGCTGCACATCGCTTCCGGTGCCGGTGTTTTCGGTCACTTTTTTGTATACGTCCGTATCGCGCAAGGCCGCCAGTTTTGCCAGGCGCTCTTTCTCCGGCAGCCCCTGCAGTGACGTGCCCGTTTTGGCTATCGCTGCTTTCAGGCCATCGAGATCGCTTTGTGTGCGCACAATATCGGCCACCTGATTGCCGATATCGCTGACCATCTGCACGGCCTGCAGGCGATTCTGTTCTTTCTCTTTGTTAAAGATCGGGCTGATGGCGTCGTTAGCCTGCGTTACATCCCTTTGCAGTCCGCTGGCATCCTGCGAGTTCGCCTTATCGCGAACGGTGATAGTGCCTTCTGAAACCGCCGCCTGGGTGGTGCCCTGTGCATGCCCCGAACCGCTCATACCCGACATGAGCGTACTGGCCGCACTGAGAGCAGCCTGCGCCCCAAAGCTCGCGGAAGAGCTGAAGCCACCGCCTGAGTGCGACACCTTATAATCCGCTTTGTTGGTAAGGTTACTGTAGCCCAGCGTACCGGTATCAAGGCTGTTTTTATCCGCCGTGGCCGTGCTGCCAATCGCCCCACCATTGAGCTGGGTATGGCTTCCGACTGTGACATCAAAGCCACCTTTACCGGCGAAAATCCCGCTCTGCTCAGCCACGCTGTTGAAGGTGCTGTGCATTTTGTCCTGGCTAAAATTAACATAGCCAGAGCCTGTCATGGTGCCGAAGGTGAAACTGCCGCCAGCGCTCACGCTGCTCTGTTTGGAGTCGTAGTGATTGCTGTCCTGCAGACTGGTAATTGTCAGGTTGCGCCCGATATCCGCCTTCACCTGATTACCGTTAACCTGCACGCCCGTCAGCGATGCATCCTGTCCACTGTGCAGCGACACTTTGCCACCGCTGTCCAGCGTGGTTTCGGTCCAGTCGGTGCCGTCACCCTTTTCCTTGCCCTTCGCCGCATTCACATTTGCAAAGACGCTCAGGCCCGCGCTTCCCTGACCAACCCCAACGCTGACGCCCACGCCGCCGCCACTGCTGCTGTTACTGCCGGTGGTTTTCTGCGTATTCGCAGCAGCGGTCAGGAGAATATCCCGCGCCGCATTCAGGCTGGCATCGCCGCCCGCTTTCATGCTGCTGCCCGCAACCACAATATCACCGCTGTTAGCGCCGTGATTTTTACCGGTGGCGTTAATCGACAAGTTGTTTCCGGCATTCAGCGTCGAACCGGTGACCTGGTCAGATACCTGATGCTGTTCAGATTTTGAT
This sequence comes from Cronobacter universalis NCTC 9529, assembly GCF_001277175.1. Lineage (NCBI taxonomy): Bacteria > Pseudomonadati > Pseudomonadota > Gammaproteobacteria > Enterobacterales > Enterobacteriaceae > Cronobacter > Cronobacter universalis. The sequence continues at coordinate 29,188 of NZ_CP012258.1, forward strand.
TTTTGCGTGGTCAGAGAAACGCTGACGCGGATACCGGCATTAGGCTCACCGGTGGTGTCCGCCATCTCTTTGCCCTGTACTGCCTGATAACCGGAAAGCACCGATTTGGTGGCCTGAAGCGCGGCAAGACGAGAATCGCTTTGCTTTGTAGCGTCCTTTGCCGCCGTCACTGCATTATTGACGGCATCGACCACAGCCCCCGTAAGCGCCACGGTTAACCCGCTGCTCTTCTGTTCAAATTTCTGATCAGAGGTACGTTTATCGTGCCCCGGCTCGATAACCACGCTGTCGCCGGTGAGCGTGAGGTTTTTCTCGGCCACCAGATCGGCGCCGCTGACGCGCGCCTGTTCGCCTGCGGTGATGCTGACGTTGCCGCCGGTCGAGCCGACGGTGCTGACGCTCTGGCTCTGGGTGGTGCCTTTTTCTTTCAGCTCATGGCGCGTTTTACTGCTGCCGATGGTAAAGCCGATCCCGCCGGATCCCATCAGGCCGCTCTTTTTCTTCTCCTTAAGCTGCCAGTTCGAATCGGTGTTGGTCGCCGCCGCGATCTCCACGTTTTTACCAGCGCTCAGCGCGACGTTACCATCACCCGCCACCGCCGAGCCTTTGACGAGCAAGTCTTCGCCCGCCTTCAGCGTGACGTTATCGCCGCTCAGGAGCGTGCCCGCTTCGCGCGTGGCGCTCTGTTCAGACACCGTGTGCGTGGTGGTTTTCTTGAGGAAGCCTTTCTTGGTTTTGGTTTCCTCTTTGTAGTGGTAATCGCTCTCGGTGGCGGTCGCGAGGTTAATATCGCGCCCCGCCATCACGCCGATATCGCCCTTCGCCGTGGCCTGCGCCGCGTCGGCGTTCATATCGCGCCCGGCGACAATGACCGTGTTTCCGCCGCTCGCCAGCTCCGTGCCCTGCTGACGCACGGACTCGTTGATGGTGGTTTTCTTCTTCGAGCGGTAGCTGTCGCCCGAGGTTGTGGCCTCCGCGTCCAGGTTGACATCGCGTCCGGCCTGAACGCCGATATTTTTCTCGGCCGCCAGCGCCGCTGCGTGCGCATTGATGTCCCGGCCCGCGCTCAGCGTCAGGTTGTCGCCCGCGGAAACGGTCGTGCGATCAAGCCCGGTGCTGTGCGTTTCGCGCTTGCCGTTGCGGCTGTTTTTACTGGTTTGCAGCGCATCGAGGGTGAGATCGCCGCCTGCCGCGAGCGCCGCGTTGCCGCCCGCCTTGATATCGCCTGCCGCCACGCTCAGGTTGTCACCGGCTTTAATACCGAGATTGCCGCCTGCGCTGATGCTGCTGCCCTGGTAGGTCACCGAAGAGCGGCTGGTATTGGTGTTATTCCGGAAGCCCGACTGCCCGTAAGCGTCGTTTACCTGGTTGGCATTTAACGCGATGTCGCCCCAGGCGTTTATCAGCAGATCGCCGCCGGAGGTCAGGTTCGCGCCGGTGAGCGTGATGTTTTTACCGGCCTGTAAGGCCAGACTGTCCTGCGCGCTGATAGTGGCCGTGCTGCCGAGCGTGGTGTCTTTCAGCATGACGCTGCTGTGCTTGTTGCGCGCGTCGATGCTGGTCTGTTCGGCAAGCGTGATGTTGTTAATGCTGCCGCCCGTGCTCTCCAGCGCCACGGTTTTCCCGCTGATGGCTGAGCTGATGTTATTGATATCGCCAATGGCGCTCAGGCTCAGGCCGCCGCCCGCTTTCATCAGGCCGTCGTTAAGGTTGCTGATGCTGTTCTGGCTGTCGAGTTTGAGATCCTGTCTGGCCAGCAGCGTGCTGCCGCTGTTGGTGATGTCACCGCCTTTCAGGCTGACGTTATTCCCGGCGATGACGCTGCCGTTGTTAACCGTAACGTCTTTCGGCGAGAGGTAGAGTTTGGGGATCATCACCGTCTCGCCATTCACCGTGGCGGACTCCCACCAGAGAATGCTTTTATCGAGCGAGGCGATTTGATCGCGCGTCAGCGCCACGCCAAACTGCAGGCCGAGCGATTTTTGCTGCGCGGCGGCGCTGTCCATCAGGTACTGCATCTGCTGGAGATCGGAGCCGACGCCGTTGAGATAGCGGTTGCCGGTCTGGTTCAGCAGCGTATTGCTGACGTAACGGGTGTCGAAAGCAGCATCGCCGAGGAAGCGATAGTCATACTCCGGGTTGAGGTTGAGCCGCCCGAGCATGTATGACGAGCCGAGGAACTGTTTTTCATCCGTAAAGCTCGTGTGCGTTTCACGCGGCGCGGCGCCAGGCTGAACGCCCAGCAGTTTGTTGAGATCGCCGAACAGCGCCGGATCGAGCTCGCCCAGGCCATCCAGTTTCGGGTTAACGTTGATCAGGTACGGGCTTTTCGGATTATCGGAGACCACGAAAAAGCTGTTGTTGCCGGAAGGCAGCGGATACGCGCTGGTATCGACAGGTTTGCTTTGCGTGTTCGCCAGCGCGCCGCCGGTGATGGTCGCCGCGCTCGCCGCCGTTACGCCTGCGCTGGCGAGGCCAGAAGCATTGCCAAGATTCGCTTTACCCGCTTTGGTGGCAGAGAAGTTAGCGAGCGCGCTGCCGCCTCCGCTGTTCTCCAGCGCGCCGCCGCCGTTGATCTGTTGCAGCGCGCCCTGAAGCTGATCTTTCCACTCCGGCGAATTGACCGCGACCGCCGCGCCACCCGCGAGGCCCTGTTTTTGCACGCTACCGCCGATACTTTGATGGCTCAGAGTATTCAGGGACGGCGTGTTTATGGTGTTACTGACTTTTCCTGCATTCGCGGTGGTACTGGTATTACTGATATTATCGGCAAAATTCGCGGTGACGTTACCACCGGCTTGTATAACGGCGCGGTAGAGTTCGCCGTTTTCAGTTTCTGTTGTCTTGCCAGTAAGCTTAAATTTAACGTCTCGATTGTGTTCTGTGAATTTAGTATTTTTATTGGAAAGCCCACCAACAGGAATTGGGCTTACCTGTAATGAATTATTGCCATCACTCTCGTATTGATAAACAAAGTATTCTGATGTTGTACCCGCTTGCACGCTATGATTATTTAAATGGTTGCCCTGTAATCTGATATCTTTTGAAGCCAGTAAATTACTTGCCTGATTTTCAAAGGATCCTGCTGAAATAATTAAATTTCCACCGGAAGATATTACAGAAGCACTACCAGTACTAACAACATCAACCTTTTTTTGGTTTATAAGGAATTTTTGTGTTGTATACTCAGCAAAAGGCACATATGAATAATGAGACTCATTCCATACACTGCAACCTCCATCTTTTCCTCCACAACTTGAGCTTTCTTCATAAGTTGTATATACAGTATAACCATATGTCCCTGATGGTAATTCCGTATAATCCACGGTTAATGTGCCCTTTCCAAGCCCATTTATACTTGAGCCATTAATTACTGACTCTTTTACACTCAACCCATCCCTTTGATTCAGCAAATGCCCGGTCTTAATCGTAATATCGCCGTTCTGCGTCTCGATATTACCGGAGGTATTTACCACTTCCGCATTTGCATTACCCGCCGCGTCTTTCTGCATCCACAGGCTGTTGCCCGCGAGAATATCGCCGCGCTGGTTGGTGATGCTGTTGGCGTAGAGCGCCAGGTTACTGGCCGCATAGAGCAGCGCGGTATTGATGATGCTGCCCGGCGCGGTGAGCGTCAGGCTGCCGCGGGTACCGGTAAAGCCGTCCACGGTGATGTTGCCGCGGCTCGCAATAGCGACATCGCCGCCGCCCTGTAACGTGCCTGCGTCGTTCAGCGCCACGCTGCTGCCGCCAAGCGTGCTCGCGCCGCTGCCGGTCGTGATCTGTCCGTTGTTGGTGAGCGCGCCGCCCGCGCTGACATTCACCGCCTGGCCCTGCAACACGCCACGGTTGTCGATAGCGTAATTGCTGGTGACGGTGAGCGTTTTCCCCGCCGCCAGCGCGTTTTTATTGGTAAACGCGTTGGTGAGCTTAAGGGTCAGGTTACCGAGCGCCACCAGCTGGCCCGCCGCGTCCAGGCCCGCGCTGCCAATCCACAGATCGCCGCCGGAGAAGAGTTTGCCCGCCGCCTGCTGATTGACCTGACTGGCATTCACCGTCAGCTGGTTATTGCCAAGCATCGTGCCGTTGTTGTTAAGCGTGCCGTAATTGACCGTCAGCGCCCCGCCCTGCGTGGTGCCCTGGTTGGTGAAGGTGGTGCCGGTCAGCGTACCCTGATCCGCAAGCCAGGTGCCGTTGTTGGTCGCATTCGCGGCGTTCAGAATAAGGTTCGTCGCCTGCAGCCAGCCCGCGCCGGTGAACTGCGGCGTGGTGAGCGTCAGCTGGCCGCCGGAAAGCAGCTTACCGTCGTTGCGCGCAGACGTGGTGGCCTCCACCCGCGTGGCGCCGCCGCCCTGCATCAGCCCATTGTTCACAAGCACCGGCGTGGTGACGCCGAGGCCCTGGCGGCTGATGACCTGCCCGCCGGCGTTGTTGGTGAGCGAGCCGCGCGCGGTGAGCGTCACGCCGTTGTCGCCCTGCAACCGACCACTGTTGGTGAGCCCGCCGGTGGTGACATCCAGCGTGCCGCCCTGCACCGCGCCCTGGTTATTTACCGCGCCTGCGCCCATCGTCAGAGCGCCGCCGGTTAACAGTTTGCCGCTACTGGTCTGGGTGAGATCGTTATTAACCGTCGCCGTCAGGCCGTTGACGCCCGTGATAGCGCCTTCGTTACGCAGGCTGTTGCCGGCGAGCGTCAGGTTTTTCGCCGCCCATTCGCCCTGGTTGGTCATGGCGAGCGCGTTCAGCGTTGCCGCGCCGAGCGCCGTGATTTTGCTGCCTGCCTGGCTGTTGAGGTTGCCGGAAAGCGTGATGTTCAGGCCGTCCGCGCTCTGGATAGCGCCGCTGTGGTCGAGCCGCTGCGCGTTCAGCAGAATGTTTTGTCCCTGCCAGCGCCCGGCATTGGTCACCGCGCCGGAATCGATACGCAGCGTACCGCCGGTAAGCAGCGCGCCGTTCGTGCCATTGATCAGCTCACGCGGCGGCGCGGCCAGCAGCATACGGGCCATCCGCGGCTGTGGCCGGGCGGTAAGCGTCAGCCCCTGCACGCCGGTCACGGTGCCCTGGTTGTTGATCTGGTTCTGGTACGCCGTCAGGGTATCGCCCTGCAGCGCGCCGCGGTTGGTCAGCCGCTGGCCGTCGAGCGTCAGCGCGCCCTGGCTCAGCAGTGAGCCGTTGTTGGCGAGTTCATTTGCCGTAACAGTCGCCGGGCCCTGGCTTAACAGCGAGCCGTTGTTGGTCAGGGTGCCGCGCGTCTGCGCGCCCAGGTTGCCGAGGCTGATTAACGTGCCGCCGTGCGTCCAGTTATCGGCGTCTGCATTGACCTGCTGGCCCTGCAGCGTCCCGCCGGTGTTAAGCGTTCCGGCGTTAAGCGAAAGATCGCCGCCGCTGAGCGTGCGGGCGTTCGCGCCCGTGGTGAGCGTGTCGCCGGTCGCGGTCAGCCCCTTCGTGCCCTGCCACAGGCCGTTGTTGGTAAGCCGATTAGCCTGAAGCGTCAGGGTATCCGCCACGATGCGCCCGCTGCCGGTGAGGCTGTCGGCGTTAAGCGCCGCGTCGCCACGGCTCACCATCTGCCCGTCATTGGTAAGCGCGCCCTGAACGGTGCCCGTGAGCCCCTGAATGCCGTTCATCACGCCGCGGTTATCGAGGCTGCCAGCCGTCAGCGCCAGCGTGTCGCCCTGCATTTGTCCGGCGTTGGTCAGCTGGTTGCCGTTGAGTGTCAGCGCGCCGCCAGAAAGCCAGGTGCCGCTGGCGTCGTTCGTGAGCGTCTGCGCCGCGGCACCGGCACTGTGCGCGCCCTGAATAAGCCCGCCGTTGCGAAGGGTTCCGGCATTCAGCATGACGTCATCCGCAGCGAGCGTACCGCTGTTGGTCACTGTACCCGCGCTAAGCTGCGCGCGGCCGTCGGCCACCAGCCGCCCGGCGTTATCCAGCGCGCCGCTGAGCGTGGCATCAAGCGCCGCGGCGTTGAGATCGCCGCCGTTGATGAGTGTGTTGCCCCGAAGCGTCAGCCCGTCATTAACCGACAGCTGCCCCTGGTTCTCCAGACGATCGAGATCCAGCGTCAGGCCGCCGCCGGTGGCAAGCTGGCCGTGCGCGCCGTTATAAAGGTTGCGCGTGGTGAGGCTCAGGCTGTCGTTGCCCGCAAGCGTCCCGCGGTTGGTAATGTCCGGCGCCTGAACGGTCAGCGCGCGTGCCGCCAGCGTGCCGTCATTCGTCAGCTGCGCCGCGCTTACTTCCGCCTGGTTCTGGCTCAGCAGCGCGCCGTTATTCTCAAGCGTCTGGCTGAGCGTCGCGTTCAGGCGGTCGGTCGCCTGCAGCGTACCGACGTTACGCAGGGTATCCCCGGTTAAGCTGACTGCGCGGCCCTGCATCTGGCCCTGGTTGTCGAGCGTCGTGCCGTTGAGCGCAAGCGTGTTGCCGCCGGTGAGTTTACCGCCTGCGGCGTTGGTGAGCGTGGCGCCATCCCAGTTCAGGGCGTCACTGCCCTGCAGCAGCCCGCTGTTTTGCAGGTCGCCATGCAGCGCCAGCACTTTCGCCATCAGCGCACCGCGGTTATCGGTATTACCGGCACGGATATCAAGCGCCTGCTGGCTTAACACGTTGCCCTGGTTGATCAGGGTGTTGTCAATCTGTGCGGTGACGCCGTTTTGTCCGAGCGCGTTGCCCTCGTTGCGCCACGCCTGCGCGGCGACCGCAAGCGTATCGCCCTGTAACAACCCGGCGTTGCTGAGCGTGTTCTGGTTCAGCGCAAGCGCGCCGCCCGCGAGCACCACCCCGCCCTGCTGGTTATCGAACTGTTTAGCATGCGCGTGTACATCGCCGGTCGCCTGCAACGTGCCGCTGTTGGTGACGTCGTCGCTGCTGAGATCGAGCGTGGCGGACGCCAGCGTGCCGGTGTTGGTGAACGCCGGCGCGGTGAGGCGCAGCGCGTCGGTCGCGACCAGTTTGCCGCGGTTATCGGCGTGTTTCGCCAGCGTCAGCAGCAGCGCCGTAGCGCTGAGCTCGCCGCCGTTGGTCAGCGTGCCCCCGTCCAGCGCCAGCGTACCGCCGGTACGCAGCGCGCCCTGGTTGTCAGTGTCACCTGCCGTCACGTTCAGCGCGCGGTTGCCCTGCACCAGCCCCTGGTTTTGCAGTTGATCTGCGGCGATCGTCACCCGCTCTGCCGCCAGCGAGCCGTCGGAGCTGAGCGTGCCGGTATTCAGCGTCAGCGCATTATCCGCCAGCAGGCGGCCGGTATTATTCAGCGACGCCATATCGCCACTGAGATTCACCCCGTTGATCTCGCCGCTGTTGACCAGCGACTGTCCGCGCAATGACAGGTTGCCGTCGGTTGAGATCAGGCCCTGATTACTGAGCGCCGGAACAGCAAGATGCAGATCGCGGGCGCTGTACAACGTACCGCCGGAAAGGTTATCGAAACTCTCGTAAGCCATATCCAGCGAACGGTGAGCCTGTAACAGTCCGCCGTTCGTCAGCTGCGCGCCGTGCAGTGTCAGATCGCCATCGGTAGTGATTTGCCCCTGGTTAATGAGCGTCGGGATGGCAAGGTTCAGGCTGGCCGGGCTGTACAGTGTGCCGCCCGCGAGGTTATCGAGGCGATCGGCTGAGAGCTCAAGCGCACGGTTGCCCTTTAACAGGCCGCGGTTAGCGATCTGTTTGCCGCGCAGCGTCAGCGTGTCGCCGGTCAGCGTGCCGCTGTTGTTAAGAGACTCATCGCCCAGAAAAGTGGTCGCGGCCGAGTCAGATTTGCCACCGTGGCGCAGGCGCTGCGCCGTGACGTTCAGCGCGCCCTTTGCCGCCTGCGTGCCGTCAAGCGTCGCGTCATGGGCGGTAATGGCGAGATTGCCCCCGCTTTGCAGCTGCGCGTCCTGCTGTGTGGTGACGGCGTCACCGGTCAGCGTCAGGTTACCCGCCGCGATCGTCTGGCCGTTAAGATCGGCTTTACCGGCCGCATCAATACGAATATCGCCCTGGCTTGTAGTGAGCGCTCCCTTACCGGAAGTGACCTGCTGAGCCTGTATATCGAGGCGTTTTCTGCCGGAAAGCGTGCCGTTCTGCTCAAGCTCGCCGGTGGTGGCCGCCAGTGTGCCGTCCGTGAGGATTTTCCCGTTGGTCCCGTTGCGCAGGCTGTCAGTGAGGTTAAGGGCGGCATCGCCGCGCGCGCTGACGGTGCCCTGCTGATCGAGCGTTTTGCCTTTCAGCATCAGTGCCGACGCGCTCTGCAGCGTTCCGCTGTTGGTCACGGCATCACTGTCAACCGTCACGCCGTTACCCTGCAACGTGCCGCGGTTAGTCAGGCGGGTGGTTCGGGTATCAAGACGGCCCGTGGCGGCAATCTGCCCGCTGTTGGTGAGGCTGTCGCCCGCTATCTGCGCGTTGCCGCCCGCGCTGATTTGCGCCTGGCTCGTGAGCGCGCCGCCGGTGAGCGTGACGTCGCGTTTGGCATCAAGACGGCTCGTGTTATCCAGCGTGACGGTTTTGCCGTTCAGCGCCTGGCTCTGGCCGCTGGTGAGCGTACTGGCGCTGGCGGAGAGCGTACCGTCGGCGGAAAGCGTCATGGCGCCGTCGCTTGCGAGCGCTGCGTGATCCAGCGCCACATTACCGCGGCTGCTGACCGCAAGCGTACCGCCGGTTTTATGCTCGCCGGTGAGCGTGACGTTGTCGCCTTTCGCCGTCAGGTTGCCGCTCGCCAGGCTGTTTTTGACCGTCAGTTTGCCGCTGGCATCAAGCGTGATATCGCCCTGGCGCGCATTGAGGTTGCCAAGGTTAACGCCCACCCCCTTATCGCCGGACACCAGACGAATGCGGTTGGCGTACATGCCGCCCAGCGCGCCGGTATCGACCGCCACCACAGGGACGCTGCCTTCACCGGCCAGCGCGGTGCGGCTGCCGTCTGCGTGAACGCGGTTCGCGCCCGCCGTTACGTTCAGATCGCGGGCGTGGATCGCCGCGTTCACTTCGGTGGCGCGGGAGATAATCGACAGCGCGTCGCTCTGTCTGGCGTCAAGCCCTTTACCTTCCACGGTGATGGTGCCGCGGGTGACCTCCAGCGCGGAAAGATTGCCCGCCGCGTCGAGTACCGGCTTGCCGGTAGTCAGCGTGACGTTCGGCGTGTTGATAAAGCCGCAGCCGTTACAGGTGATGCCATACGGGTTCGCCACCATGACGTTCGCGGCTTTCCCCGCCACCTCGGTATAGCCGTTGAGCTGTGAACGGCTGCCGCCCGTCACTTCGTTAATAATGCCGCGCGCTTCCTGCCCCGCTTTCAGATTCGGGTTGTTCTGGATAAGCCCGCCGAGCTGGGTCTTGTTCAGCTGCCCGGTGGCGTTATTGAGAATGACCCCCTCCTGGCCGACGTTATAGTCTTTGAACTGGTTATGGGAGATCCCCGCCGCGTTGGGCCTGGCGATGTTCACCACCGGTACGCCGTTACCTGCTTTATCCATCGCCGTAGGGCCTGTGGGCGTCATGGCCGCCGCAAAAGCTGGCGCTACGGGCTGCCAGACCAGCAGAGAGATAATCAGGTAGCTCAGCAGACGAGCGGAAAAACGCACGGGCGGTTGACGGGTATCCATGACCTGGAGCCTCTTAAAGCGTGATTGCGATGCGATAGTTAACGGTGAAATGGTCCGGCCCCAGCCAGTCCGGGTACTGTAGCGGCGTACCGACGGTAAGCTGACTGGCGAACCAGCGCCCTGCGCTGCCCAGCCCGACGGCGGCGCCCCAGAGCGTGCCGGAGGCGTAGCGGTCGAGTTTATCTCTGGCGAGCCAGCCGCCATCCAGCGCCGCCGTGGCGCTGATCTGGCCGAGCACCGGCAACGTGACGAGCGTGTAGTTGAGTTCATTACGCCAGTAGCCGCCGTTATCGCCGGACAGATACTGCTCTTTAAAGCCGCGAACCGAGCTTTCGCCACCGAGCGTCAGGCGTTCGGCGCCATAGAGACGATCCGGCGACCACTGGCCATAAGCGCTGGAAAGCCACCACAGATCCTGTGAAAGCGGCCGCTGCCAGCTGGCGCTGAGGCTCCATTTACGAAACTGCGCTTTTGGCTCGTCGCCGGTTTTGCCTTCATCGGTTTCGCTGTCGAACCAGGGCATGCCGCGGCTGAACGCCGGGTTGAAGGTCGCCACGCCGCCGCCCATTTTCTGGGTGTGATTAACGCCGAGCGTCAGGCTGGAGAGCTTGCGGCTGCTGCTGGCAAGCAGGGCGTCATTCAGCCAGTTGTGGCTTTCGCGCCGCGTCACCCCCGCAGTAAGGGCGGTTTTGATATCGCCGTTGCGGAACACCACGCGGGAAAGATTAAGGCGGTGCGTTTCACTGTCGCCGGTGGAGATCCACATAAAGCCCTGGTTATCCAGCGTCGAGCGGTAGTCGCTCCAGCTGTAGCTGTAATCCAGCAGGCTGTAGCCCCACGGGATACTGACGCCCGCCTGCAGGCTACGCGCGTTATATGCGGTGGCGAAATCGCTGCTGCGCCCGCCGCTGACAAACCACTGATCGGCGAGCCCGAGCAGGTTGTTACCGGTGAGCGAGCCATTGAGCTGGCCGGTCCCGGTACTCTTCTGGCCGCTGTTATCGAAACTGACCGTGGCGCGTAACGGAAACTCTGGCGTGGCGGTGAGATTAACCACCGACCAGCCGGGCGTGCTGTCCGGCAGAATATCGATTTGTACAGGCGTGGCGCGCAGGCGGTTGATCTGCTCCATCCCCTGCTCAATATCGCGCAGGTTCAGGATCTTCCCTTCAAGCCCCGGAAACGCCATTTTCAGCATCAGCGGCGTTTTATTTTCGAGGCGGATCTGACGCAGCTTTCCTTCCAGCACGACAATACGCAGTTCACCCTGCGAGAGATCCTGCTCGGTGAGAAACGCGCGGCTGGTGATATAACCGCGGCTGAGATACCAGTCCGATACGCTATTAACCAGTTGCGTGATGCGCGGCATATCAAGGCACTGATTGAGCCAGGGGCGCGATAATTTCGCCTGCTCACGCGCGCTTAACAGCGTGGCGCCGGAATACTGAATGGTGCGAATGGTAAAACACGGGCCGGATGACGGCGCAGGTATTACAGGCGCTCCAGCGCGGGGCAGCGACGTGCTGCGCTGTAACTCGTCACGCTGCTGCTGGCCCTGTAATAAAAGTTGTTCCTGTTGCTGACGGATGGCATCGCGATCGGCAGGAGAAAGGGGTGCCGCAAAGGCAGAAGGAAATAGCAGCGCCAGTAATAATCCATAATAAATGCGAGCAGTCATCCGGTTGACCTGTAAAATTAATCAGTTAGCGCCATAACACGGTGTTATTCCGCGAATGGTTTTAAGTTTTTTCCTATAGTAATAGTTAATTACATTTCTTCACAAAGATATATTTTTCACGGGCCGTTCGTTAATTTGAATAAAGGAAAAATAAGCGCAGGCCCAGAGTAAAACCGGTAATAACGTACAGAATAAAACAGCAAGAGTTGCGGTTATAAACAGGATTAATGTCGAAATGGACATTTAATGCGTTATGCACATCGGAAGTGGGATCTGGCTTTTTATGGTAAAGGCGGCGACAGAGGAGTTACTGAGAAGCTAACTTCAGCGATCCCTGTACAGATCAGCGGTAAATGAAACCGCTCCGGCTCGCCGCGCTGATTTTAAGGTAACACGCTGTTTTTACAGCGTTGCGCAATGCGATTTCATGCTGAAATCGCCAGATTTTTCACTGCATTAAAGGGTCGGGCGGGAAAAGGAACAATAACCACTGTAGAGAGCGCTGAGCAGTAAAACATCCACTACGGTGAGAAACATCCACTGCAGAGAGTAAAATCCACTGTAGTGAGCACGGGCACAGAGCGCCAACACGCCGTACTCCCTACAGTGGATATTCAGATCTGTCCCTTGCGGATTTTTTCCAGAAGCGCCAGCTCTTCTTTGGTCAGCATCACCATTTCGCCCTGCTCTTCCGCTACGGGGCTGTTTTCCACCGGCAGTTCATCACCGGCAGGCAGCGCCCCTGGCAGGCTCTGTGGACGCAGCTTTGGCCTTCTGTAGTGGATATGAAAGTACACCACCCGTCCGCGCTTGATTTCGGTGTAATCGAGATAACCGATCTCCTTGAGCTGTTCCATTGCCTTACGCACGGTGGAGTTTTGCGTGATGGTGCGTGAGGTGAGATTCAGACGCGCGCGCAGGCGTGCCAGCGAGACCGGCGCCGGGTTGGGCGGCAGGCTTTCAATAAACGTATACAGCGCCTGGGCGGACTCTTTGCGCGACAATTCATTAATGGCGCGCAGCTGCAGCAGAACTTTTTTGTCGAACTGATACAGTTCGAAGATTTTTGGATCGGCCTGTAGCGTCACCTCATCCTTTTTAGCGCTGTACTTGGCGGACTGCACCAGATGCGTGACGTAATACTCCCCTTCTTTATTACTGAAGGAGATTGTGTTGGTGGCGATACGGGTCAGCGAGGCATCAAGACGCTTACGCAGTTTTGCTGACGAACGGGCCGACGGAATACCGCACAGCTTCACGAACTCCACAAAAGGCAGCGTGACGCTGTCGCCAAGCACATTATATTTGGCGAAGGCATGGATGATCCCGACCCAGGTTTTGAAGTCGTTATCCATGTCCAGACGGGCGCCGGTGATCTTGATATTTTCGTAGCCTTCCGATTTGACCAGCGAAAGCTGCTTAAGCTCTTCCGTCACGTCCATCGAGGACATCTGGCCTTTGCGGCCACGGGCGGTGGATTTCAGCGTCGGAACAAACAGGCCCAGTCGCATCAGCGCGACCGGTTGCACCGTGTTGTTACGGTTGGGAACCAGCGTGACCACTTCGCCGGTTTTACGGTCCAGCTCACTGAAGGCGTCGTTGATATTGATGCTCTCTTCATCGGCCACGTGCGGGTCTCCTGTCCTGAATGCCGGTGCTTACTCACCATAGTGGTTATTATCTTCGCCAGTGAGAGTATCACTCACCATAGTGGATATGTCACATGCTTATACGCGCCGATTACTCTCCACAGTGGATGTTTACTCGCTACAGTGGTTATTTGCTCTCTGTAGTGGTTGTTTTACCGGATCCTGATACAGGATCCGGTCCGTAGCTTGCCATAGTGGATAGCCGGAACGCACACGGGCATGCGTCAGTCTGTTACAGTGACCTGCAGGCAGGCAAAAAAGGCGCGCACCCGGTGTGAATAAACGTGTTGATGAGCAGGAGTAACTTCACAGGGAATACTAAAAATAGTTTCTGATACAGCACGTTATAGAGAGAGGGCCGGGATGGAAAAGGCAGACGTTTTACTCGCTACAGTGGTTGCACACCACTCTCTTCAGCCGTTATGTGTCTCACCACAGTGGATATCCGGCTCGCTTCAGTGGATGATCTGCTCGCTATAGTGGTTATAAAGTGTCGCAACGCATTGATAGCAATAAGAAATTCAGGAAAGGGATCTTTAAGGATCATATTAGGGATCTCTTTGGGATCGAAAAACTGGATCTGGCCTGTGGATAACCCTCAGAAATTAAGCATCTCCCGCCTGGATTCAGCTCTGCTCTTTTGCGCTTCCTCAAACGAACGGCTGACGCGCGTTCGTTTTTGCGGTGAGCGCTGCGATCTTTAGCAGTAACGTCTTATAACATCAGCATTTTGAGCACGCGCACATTGCCATCACATTTATGTTTACCGTCTGGCTTTTATGCTGTATTTTCGTCTAAATCAATAAATCCTGCATACAGTGAGTTTTATGATGGATAATGAGCAGCAGTTGACGAAAGTTGCCGAACGTTCTGAAAGAATGCTTCTGGGCCTGACCGAACAGATCCAGCATCAGAAAGATGAGCTTCAGGAAAACACCTTTTATCAGGTCTACGCCAAAGCGGCACTGGCCAAACTTCCCCGACTGACCCGCGCCAGCGTCGACTACGCCGTCAGTGAAATGGAAGCGAACGGTTACGTCTTTGATAAACGCGCGGCGGGCTCCTCCACCAAATATGCGATGTCCGTTCAGAATATTATCGATCTCTATCATCATCGCGGCGTGCCTAAATACCGCGACCGTCATGATGAAGCCTTTACCATTTTTGTCGGTAACCTGAAAGGCGGCGTCTCCAAAACGGTGTCCACGGTCTCGCTTGCCCATGCGCTGCGCGTACACCCTCACCTGCTGTTTGAAGATTTGCGTATCCTGGTGGTCGATCTCGATCCGCAGTCTTCCGCCACCATGTTCCTTAATCACACCCGCGCGGTCGGCACTGTCGATACCACCAGCGCGCAGGCCATGCTGCAGAACGTATCGCGTGAAGAACTGCTCGAAGAATTTATTGTGCCGTCGATTGTGCCTGGCGTGGATGTCATGCCAGCCTCCATTGAAGACGCCTTTATCGCGTCGCGCTGGGAAGAGCTTTGTGCGGAGCATCTGCCGGGCACCAGTATTTATGGCGTACTGCGGCAGAACATCATCAATAAGATTGCCGGTGACTACGACTTTATCTTTGTCGACAGCGGCCCGCATCTGGACGCGTTTCTGATGAACGCGATTGCGGCCTCGGACGTCCTGTTCACGCCGGTGCCGCCCGCCCAGGTGGATTTTCACTCCACGCTCAAATACCTGACGCGCCTGCCGGAGCTGATCGCGCTGATTGAAGAGTCCGGGTGCCGGGTGAGGCTGCAGAAAAACATCGGCTTTATGTCGAAGCTGCTCAACAAGGCCGATCACAAGCTCTGTCACAGCCTCGCCAAGGAGATTTTCGGCGGCGATATGCTGGATGTCGCCCTGCCACGCCTGGATGGCTTTGAGCGTTGCGGAGAGTCGTTTGATACCGTCATTTCCGCTAACCCCGCCACTTACATCGGCAGCAGCGAGGCGCTGAAGAATGCCCGCGCCGCGGCTGAAGACTTTGCCAAAGCGGTTTTCGATCGCATTGAATTCATTCGTATGAGCTGAGAATACTATGAGCACAAAAAGAGTCACCATTGGCCGTACACTCACCCATTCCTCGTTTAAAGAGAGCACGGATGCCGAAACCTTCACGTCTGTGTTTGTACTCAATTCAGGCCGTAAAGCCACATTCCGTCTGGAAACCCTCGCGCCTGCCGACGTGGCGGAAAAAACCTTTGTGCGACAGGAAACCAACGGGCGCGATCAGTCTGCGCTGACACCGGAATCGCTGCGCGATATCACCCGTACCCTGAAATTCCAGCAGTTCTTCCCGGCGATTGGCGTCAAAGCGGGTGACCGCATTGAAATTCTGGATGGCTCCCGCCGTCGTGCGGCAGCACTCATCTGCCACACCGGCCTGACCGTGCTGGTGACGGAAGCCGCGCTGACGTCAGAAGAAGCGCGCAAACTCGCCAAAGATATCCAGACAGCGAAAGAGCACAACATTCGCGAGATTGGGCTGCGCCTGATGGCGCTGAAAAACGCCGGGCTTAATCAGAAAGAGATAGCCGAGCAGGAAGGGTTGTCGCAGGCGAAAGTCACCCGTGCGTTACAGGCGGCGTCGGTATCGGCTGATCTGCTGGCGTTCTTCCCGGTTCAGTCCGAGCTGACCTTCAGCGACTATAAGACGCTGAACAGTGTTGAAGAAACGTTGCTGAAGAATGAGATCGCCCTGAAAACGCTGACCGACTCTATCGCCAGCGAAGTGGATATTGTGCTGTCAGATCCCGATCTGGCCGAAGACGAAGTGAAAAACCGCATTGTGCGTATTATTGCGCGTGAGAGTGAACTGCTGACGTCGCCAGGCCCGAAAGATAAAGCGGTTATTTCGCCGCTCTGGCGTTTCTCCGATAAAGACCGATTCGCCCGTAAGCGCACTAAAGGCCGCCTGTTCAGCTACGAGTTCAACCGCCTGTCGCGTGACGTTCAGGACGAACTCGACCGTGCCATTGAAAGCGTGCTGAAGAAACATCTCTCCTGAGCGGGATGCGCACTCGCCATGGTGATTTCACCGTTAACTCCCTGAAATACCGTTTTTTCCTTAACGCATTTCACGGTGAAATCGCCAGTATTTCTCTTTTCTTATTCCATACATCTTCTCGTTTACTCTCTACAGTGGATGTTTTGCTGTTCAGCATTGCCGCTCGTACTGAAATTTCATACCTTTCGCCACGCTGATTTTATATTTAAGTTATTGATTTTTATGTTTTTTATTGAATTATTTCACGATGAAATCGCCATGCCTATGGTGGCTTTTCTTCCACTGTTGTTAGAAAACGACGAGGCCAGAAAAGCCCGAAGAGAGGAAATACGCGTCATTTCAGGTCAATCAGGGATGGTTTCCATCAAAAGAGCGCGGCGGCATGATTGAAAACAACAGAAATTAATATCCACTACGGGAGGTCTGCCGGCGAGAAGGTTTTGCGAGACATCTTCTGAAACCGGCAATAAAAAAGGCCGCACTCAGGCGGCCTTAATGGTATTGCGTAAATCAGAACTGAACGGAGTAATTCAGACCAAACGTACGGCCACGACCTTTATAGCTATAAAGATCGGGTGAACCATAAGCTGGGCTGTAAAGCCCCGAAGCGCGCTGGCCCCAGACCGTGGTGTAATCTTCATCCA
This sequence comes from Cronobacter universalis NCTC 9529, assembly GCF_001277175.1. Taxonomy (NCBI): domain Bacteria; kingdom Pseudomonadati; phylum Pseudomonadota; class Gammaproteobacteria; order Enterobacterales; family Enterobacteriaceae; genus Cronobacter; species Cronobacter universalis. The sequence continues at coordinate 45,737 of NZ_CP012258.1, forward strand.
GCAGATTTTCGACACTGAACGCGATTTTACCGACCGGAAGCGCATAGCTGCCGATAAAGTCCACGGTATTATAACCGTCGATTTTCTTACCTTCTTCATCAGAAATATCGAACGTCTGGGTGCTCTGCAGACGCAGCGTCCAGTTATCCGGCGCCCAGCTTACCCATGCACTGACCTTAGACGGGCTGGCATTGTCCACAGAAAGTTTTTTCCAGGAACCATCTACGCGAGTCTGGGATTTGATGGCGTTAAAGTTCGCGCCGGTGCTCCAGTCGCTGTCACTGAAGAAGTAATCCACCTGACCTTCAACACCATAAATACGACGTTTGTCATCTTTCAGGTAGATGGTCATGTCGTCATTAATGTCAGTTGTTTTATCAGACAGAGAGTAGTAGGTGGCAATCTGAGTGCGCAGGTTATCACCGGTATAACGCCAGCCCAGTTCATACGAGTTCACCTTAATACCATCAACTTTGGAATCATTGATGTTAACGCTCCGCAGAAGACGGTAATGACCATTCTCCAGACGGTAGGTACCGGTGCCATAGTATTTGGCAACATCCGGTAAATCGTAGCCCTGAGAGAAGTTAAACCAGACCTGTTGACGATCGCTCAGATGACCCAGGATACCGGCGTTAAACAAGAAATTTTTGTAGTCAGTTGACCCGCCCGGAATAGCATCGGCAGAAGTGGCTTTACCGGTCGCTATGCCCTGCTGCTGGCTGTAACCGACAAAATCGTCCACTTTAGTCTCGGTGTACTGGTAACGCACGCCGCCGCTTAAGGTGATGGCCTCATTGAGATCGTAACTTGCCTGCAGGAACGGGGCGAGATTTGTCACGCTGTAACTGGCGTAACGTCCAACGTTATAAGCGTTATCAAGCTTCATGCCCCCGCTGGCAGCCGCTTTGTTCAGGTCGAAAAACTGCTGGTTGGCATTAAAGGTTTCATGCTCGGCATCCACACCATAGGTGAGAGAAAGGGCATCTACTGGTTTGCTGTTCAGCGTCAGCTTACCGCCCCAGAAATCCGTTTTTTGCTGTGAAGCGCCAATAGCGGTAACACTCGTACGAGCGGCGTTAAGCGTCGGGAAGGGGTAAAACGTCAGATTTTCATCGCGGTAATAGATTTGAGCAACGAGATCCTGGCCCCAGGCATCGGAGTTGGAATACTGAAGATTAATCAGGTGGCGCTCGGTGCCCGGCAGACGGTCAGAGTCCAGGTTGCCTTTGTTATAGGCGGTGCTGTCGCCGGTCACCGCCGAGAAGTTCTCTCCCAGGAACAGGCCATGCTTACCATCGGCCTGGCTTTTGTAATATTGCGTAGTGAGTTGTAGCTGCTGGTGGTCATCAATATTCAGCGTGCCGGTACCCATCACGTCAATGCGATCAGAATACTGCAGGCCGGTCTGGGTATTATCGATAATCACTTCATCGCCATTACCGTCATGCCAGCCGCCAAAACGCTGATAGGAGACGGACAGACGGCCGGAGGCATTATCATTGCCGCCGCTCACCGCCGCCGCCACGTTCTCATCATGATCGTTATGACTGCCAAAGCCGCTTTTAGCGCCGGTCTGGAATTCCACCTGCGTTTCCGGCTGGCCCTTTTTGGTCACGATATTGATTAAACCGCCGGTACTGCCGCCGCCGTAAAGCGAGGTGGCGCCGGAGATAACTTCGATGCGCTCAATGTTGAACGGATCGATAGAGTCCAGCTGGCGGCTGTCGATGCGTGACGAGTTCATCCGCACACCGTCGACCATCACCATCATGGAGCGGCCGCGCATGTTCATGCCGTAGTTGGTACGCCCCTGACTGCTGACATCCATGCCGGGGATCAGCTGTGCCAGAACGTCTTTTAACTCTTTACCGCCCTGAACCTGCTGCTCAATGTCAGCCTGTTCGATGACCCACGTGGTCTGTGCCATATCCGCAGCGCTGTGTCCGGTACGGCTGGCGGCAACCACCAGCGTCTCTTCTTTCTGCGGCGCCCCCCAGGCGGAGGCGGAAAGCATGGCAAGCAAACAAGGATTCAAAACCCAAAGATGATGACGCTTCATTGTTATGGTGTTCCTGAGAGTGTTAATAGTCAGTGCTGTTTACAGGTTGAGAAATCTGACGTGTGACCGTTTCTGGCCGGGAGAGCCACTGGATCACGCCAGGCGTGGTGCTCAGTTCAAACGGCGTATCCGGGTGCGCGACATTGAGAATGCGCGCGGCCCGCCAGGCCATCAGGCTGAGCTGAGGTTCCGCAATACCGAGGCTGTGCATCCCGGCATTGACGGCAAAAAGATGGTTCGCGCGGGGGCCGTTCCATGCCAGCGTGAAATCGGTGTTAACCCGGAAGCCTTCGCGTTCGTCCAGCTCCAGACGATGCGCCAGCGGGGCGAGGAACGCCGGACGGGCAGGGCGATAGCCGGTCGCGAAAATCACCACGTCGGTATCCAGCGTTTCCTGGCCGCCGTCCAGATGATGGCGCAGCGACAGGCGCTGGTCCTGCGCCTGCGGCGTCACGCGGGTGACCGAGCGCGACGGCAGCAGATGCGCCCAGGGTTTTTCACGCAGCACTTCGAAGCGGTGATACATGGCGCGATAGATAGCAAGCAGCGATTCGCTGGTCACACCATCAGACGTCATCTTTTGCTCGGCGAGCAGATCGCAGCGCGTCTTCTCATCAAGCGTGGCAAAGCTTTCAAGGTATTCCGGCGTGAAATACTCGTTCGCGAACGCGGCTTCATCGAGCGCGTTGTAATTGTTGCGGCGCGACACCCAGTTGAGCGCCGCAGGCTGGCCCCACTCGCCGCGGAAAATATTCAGGAACAGGTCAGCGCCGCTCTGGCCGCCGCCGACGACCGTCACCCGCTTACCGGCAAGCGATGGCGTGCGCAGCATCATTTCGCTGGCGTGGAAGCAATGGTCGTTCTGCGCAGGCACGCAGTCGGGCAGGTTGACCTGTTTGCCGATGCCCATACAGACGTGGCGCGCGAAAAAGCGATCGCGCTGGGTCACCACTTCAAACAGCCCGCTGGCCTCGTTAAAACTCACCTGCTGCACCTGCTGGCTGAACGACAGATTGCTCAGGTTATCCGCCGCCCAGCAGAGATAATCGGCGAACTCTTCACGGGACACCGTGCGCTGCTCGGTGGTCAGAAAACGGTAGAACTTTTTGCGCTGTACCAGGTAATTCAGAAAACTGTAACGGTTGGTCGGCTCCACCGCGCTGACCAGATCTTTCAGGAAACTGGTCTGCATATGGCAGTCCGGCACCATCATGCCCGGATGCCACGAGAAGTGCGGTTTGCGTTCAAGGAACAGCGAGCTGAAGCCGTCAAGCCCTTCGGCGAGCGCGGCGATGCTGAGATTGAACGGGCCGATGCCAATGCCGATGAAATCGTACGTTTTCATGATGCGGTCTCCCTGGTGACCAGATACAGCGGGTTATCAAGATCGGTGAGGTAATGGGGTAACATGCGGCTGCCGCCGTCATGCTCTGAGAAAGTGAGTTTGACCGGGTTCAGCACCACGCGAATGATCTGCGGTTTAAAGAGATCAAAGCGCGCGAAGCGCGCCGCCATCTCCGGGTGCGCGGCCATATAGTCCTGCAATACGTCCGCGAGCAGACGGTAGAAGCGGGTTTCGCTGACGCCGCACTGTTCAGTCAGGCGCGAGACGAAACGCAGCACCGTCACAAAATGCCCGGTCTGTAAATCGTGAATAATGTAATCAGCAGAAAGGCGCGCCGTGACGGCTTTCACAGGCTCCGGCAGGCTCTCCATCTCCGGGAACGTTTCATCCACAAGACGCATATCGCCCTGGAAATCCTTCAGCAGAATGCGCTGCGGCACATGGTCTTTCATCACCAGCGTCACGTTCTGACCGTGGGCGATCAGCGCCACGCCGTAGCGGCACAGCAGGTGATAAAACGGAATGACGACCACGCGGAAGAGCTGTGCAAGCCATGCTTCAGCGCTCAGGCCAGAGCGGGCGATCCACGCGTCAATCAGCGGGCGTCCCGCGTTGTCGGTTTCCATCAGCGCGGCCATCAGTACGGCCTGTTCGCCTGGGCGCAGCCAGCAGGAAGGGTTTTCCCGCCAGATGACGCCAAACATCTCCTGATAGCGATAGGGCGCGGTCTTCAGGGCTGCGTAACCGGTGTGCGTCACGTAACCAGCCGCAGGCTCGCCGAGGATCTGCGCTCCCAGCGCCACCAGCGTTTTATCAGCGGCGAACTGCTGCTGCAGCCAGCGCGACGCGAGCGGCCCGGCGGCGATGTATTTGCCCGGAATGCCGCGGTAGCAGGAGGTGTTGTAAATCGTGAGCGGCAGTTTGATATCGAACGATGAGCGGCGGCTGACGTTAGTCAGCGTGCGCAGCGACTGCTGGGCGATATACTCATCACCGAACACGCCGAGATCGATAATCTCGCCGCGCGCCAGCTGTGGCAGAAAATGCAGGGCGATTTTCTGCTGCCACTGCCACGGATGCAGCGGCACCGGCAGCCAGTTTTCATCCAGATGCAGCGCCTGCCAGTAGCGGGTAAAACGCTGGCGTTCGCCGTCGTCCATCGCGCTTGCCAGCAGGTTATTGATGTCGCAGTCGGCGTCGCTGCTCCAGACCATCAGGTCACGGCGGACCGCCACCCAGTGCAGGCGAAAACGGCCACAATATTCCGGCGCGTAAGCCTTCAGCGCATCCAGCCCCCAGCCGCGACGCCCTTTGTTAAAGATAAATTTCGGATGCCCTGACATCAGGCACTGCAGTTCATCCGGATCCATATCAATGAGCGCGTCGGCGTTAAGTTCCTTGCGCGCGTCCAGCAACTGCATATCGCCCCTGAGCGTCGCGTAGAGATCTTCGAGATGCTCCGCCGTCTGCGCGTCGCTCATCTTCAGCACCACGGCCAGCTGGCGCAGGGCGCTTTCGGCCTCAATGGCGCTGCCGCTCTCGTTCGCGAGCGTCGCCGGGTTGATATGCAGCCAGCCCCAGATGCCGCGCTTCGCGTCAAACGTCCAGGTCTCATCGCCAAGCGCGATGGCCCAGCGGCCTGCGTCTGTCTCCTGCGCCGTCAGCGTGCGTTCATACTCCAGCTCGGCGAGAATTTTCGCCACCATCTCGCGGTTCACGCGTTCCCACAGCGAGGCCGTCATAGTCCCACCTCGCGGAAGAAACGGCTGCGCTGGCTCATCACCAGCCGCGAGCGCTTGTGTGGAAAATCGAACTCTTTCACGGTCTCAAAACCGGCGACCGGCAGATGGCGGAACAGGCGCTGGTTATCAAAGCGCGGTTCCGCCACCAAACGCTGCGTGCGCGGCTCGTCCAGCCACAGATAGTGGCTCAGGCCGCGCAGCCAGCTGCGGATGTACTGCGCGCCGCGCCACTGCTCCTCGCCCACCAGCATATGCAGCCCGCGATCGAACGGCTGCCAGCGGTAATGGCGGCCGATGCGGTCTTCCGCTGCCCAGTAAATTTCAAAATAGCCGAAGGGGTCGTCGTCGAAGCAGCCAATCAGCGGATAGCAGTACGCCGCGTCGAGCTGCTTACGCAGGTACTTTTCCTGCTCCGCCTGCGGCCCGGCCATCTCCCAGAAGGCGTTCACGCGCGGCGCGTTCATCCAGCGGGTAAACCGCTCCGCATCCCGCACCACATCCGCCACGCGGAAACTGAGCGTGCGTTTGATTTGCGGATCGTAGCGGCGATAGACCTCGCCTTCTGGCCGCGGCGGCCGCGCCGGGAAGGCGAGCTGGCGCGTCTCGTCAAACTCTATTCCCGCACGCGCCGCGATGCGCTCGCCGCGCAGCCACAGCGGCAGCTGCCAGAACGCGTCGCGGGCCAGATAATCGCACTGCACGGCGTCAAACAGCGCCTGCGCTTGCGGCTCATCGCGCCACTGCGCCCAGGGCAGCGTAATGCCCGTTAATGCGGGCGCCGCGACAAACAACTGATCGAGCGCGGCAGTGAGCCACCCTTCCGGCAGTGCGCCCGGATGATGCAGTACGGCGCTGCCGTCGAGCCCGAGGGCCAGCGGCAGCGCCAGATCGCGCTTCGCGCAGCGAAAACCGTAACCGCCATGAACAATGTGCGCTTCAGGCATCATGCGTGCTCCCTGCAAACGGATTGTCGAAGTTGAAGTAGATGACCGCCGGATCGACGATAGTGTTTTCGTTGTGATCGTGCAGATAGCAGAAGAAGTTGCCCTTGCAGTTCCAGTGGCGGCTCTCCAGCACGTAATCGAGGCAGCGGGTATCACGGGCGGTAGTGCGTAGCTGCGCGAGCGCGTCACGCACCAGCGCCATCAGGTTTTCTTCGCTCTCAAACCCTGCCGCACCCAGCGCGGCGGTTACCGCGAGCGTCGAGTTCACCAGCAGGTAATACGGGAAGTAGCGCAGCAGCTGGGCTTCGCTGAAGCGGTTTTCCGCTTCCGGCTCGCCGGCTTCCGCAAGCCACAGCAGCGCGCCATCGGTAAAGCCGCTGCCCTGACAGTCGCGATAAATCAGGCCGACCGGCAGATCCTGCTGCATCTCCACCAGAATGTTTTGCTGATGCGCCAGCAGCACCAGCCCGTAATCGGCTTCGGCGCTGAAGAGGGGCAGCAGAATGCGTTCGCAGTACGCCTGCACCCAGCAGCGCGCCGCCTGCGCCAGCGGCAGGCTGAGGCGCTCGCTGAGGCGGCGCACGGCGCAGGCCAGCAGGCTGTCGCCGCCGTCCGGCGCGGCCTGAGTCAGGCTCACCAGCACGTTGGTCTGGGTTTCTGGCGTGTCGAATAGCAGGTTGACGCGCAGCGCCATCAGGCTCTCTTCCTGAATAGTCCTCTGCGCATCGCGCAGGCCCACCCAGCCATCTTCCTGCATCACGCGCATCGTCGGGTAGCGCGCCTGTAACGCCTGCCAGCGGCTGGTCTGCGCCATCCGCGCCAGCCGCATTCCGCGTTTCACTTCTTTCACCGACAGCGTGCGCACCGAGTTGGTGAGGCGCACGCTGAGCGAGAATTTAATCATGTCGTTATTGGTTTCGCTGTAGAGCGAACGCGAAGAACTGGTCGGCAGCCACGGCGCGCCCGCTTCGCCCAGATCGATAAGCTCGCCCTTCTCCGCCAGCGCCTGACACCACGGCTGTGTCAGCAGATACGCCGCCTGCCACGGGTGCATCGGCACCAGCCAGCGCGTATCGGTAAAATGCTCAAGCAGCGCAGGCGCGCTCTGGGCCGCGAAACGCAGCAGACGCGTGCGCAGATCTAACCCCAGGCTCTCGCCCGCCACACAGTCTTTATTTACCGCGAACCAGCGCAGCGGAAAACGCGGCGCGAAATCGGGCAGATAACGCCGCGCTTCGGTCTCATCAAAAGGCTCGTGCGATTTCGGCGCCGGATGAAACGCATGCCCGACCAGCAGCGCCTGTTCCGCCTCTGCGAAGTTGAGCGGCTGCGCGCGAAGCGTTGCCCAGTCGTGACGCAGTTCAATCGCCTGCCAGGTATGGCGGTGGCTCTCCTGAACGCGGCGCGCAAAGCGGGCCAGCACGTCACCGGCAAGTTCGCCTTTCACGGAAGGCTTCGCCAGGATGAGCTCGACAAGCTGCGTGAAATCAACGGGTTCACAGCTATCGTTATCGCTTCCCACCAGCATTGCCGGGAACAGGTATTGATGATGTTGCGTCGGGGAGAAGTAGCGCAGCGCAATGCGGATTGCCTGCGTCTCAGAGAGCGGTAAATGGATCTGCGCCGGCTCCTGCGGTAATGCGCCGGGAACCAGCTGCCAGTCCCGGGTTTCACGCAGCAGCGCGTTAAGAAAACACTGAGCCGCGACGTCTGTCGTCGCAGCAGGGCGGGGCAGGGAAACCATAACAAACACATCCTTTGTTGATAATGATTATCGTTATGATAGGGATTCTATTTACAGTGGCAACTATTTTTGCAATATTTGTTTTCATTAATTTCATAATTCCCTCATCTTTATTGACAATATATTTACCTGCTTATGGATGCTTCTTCTCACGCCGTACACGCCCGCCGCACAGGACAATCGCTCTGGCCGCTGGCGCTGTGCGCGGGTCTGCTCGGGATCGGGCAGAACGGTTTGCTTGTGGTATTACCGCAACTGGTGCAGATGACAGGGCTGTCGCTCTCCGTCTGGGCCGGCCTGCTGATGTTCGGCTCGATGCTGTTTCTGCCCGGCTCGCCCTGGTGGGGACGCCAGACGGAAGTGCGCGGCTGTAAATTCGTGGTCGTGGCGGCGCTGGGCGGTTATCTGCTGAGTTTCGCCGTAATGGCGCTGGTGGTCTGGGGCATGGCGCGCGGCGTGGTCGGCGCAACCGCAGGACTCGCCGGGCTGATTGTCTCCCGCGCGCTTTACGGCCTGACGGTTTCCGGCATGGTGCCCGCCGCCCAGACGTGGGCCATGCAGCGGGCAGGCATGGAGCACCGGCTCGCTGCGCTCGCTTCTATCAGTTCCGGCCTGAGCTGCGGGCGGCTTATCGGCCCGCCGCTGGCCGCCGCCGCGTTAAGCGTTCACCCGCAGATGCCGCTCTGGCTGATGGCGCTCGCGCCCTTTATCGCGCTGCTGCTGGTGGCGCGCCAGCATAACGATCCGCCGCTCGCCCCCGTGGCGCACCAGTCGGCGTGCCTGCGTGCGGATATGCTGCCTTTTCTTGCGCTCGCGCTGCTGCTGGCCGCCGCGATCAGCCTGATGCAGCTCGGCCTGTCGCCGCACCTGCGGCCGCTGTTTCATGGCGATCTCCGTGCCGTCAGCCATCATGTTGCGCTGCTGTTAAGCCTGGCGGCGGCGAGTACGCTGCTGGCGCAGTTCCTGGTGGTGCGCCCACAGCGTCTTCAGCCGGGTGCGCTGCTGCTGCTGGCGGCGGTGCTGATGGCCGCCGGTCTGCTGCTGATGATCCTGCCGGGGCTGATCACCTTTTACGCCGGTATCGCCGTGACCTCTTTCGGCGCGGCGATGGCGACGCCTGGCTATCAGGTTTTGCTGAATGACCGTCTCACAACCGGTAAAGGCGCGGGCGTTATCGCCACCAGCCACACGCTCGGTTACGGTGCCAGCGCCCTGCTGGTGCCGGGGATTTCACTCTGGTTCGGCGAGCACATGCTGATTGCCGCCGCCTTTATCGCCGCCGCGCTGTTTTTGCTGTTAAGCATCGGTGTCTGGCGTTACGCCGCGCCGCAGGAGCCCACCGTATGACCGCCAGTTACCGCATTTTTAACGTGACGCTGCGCCGTCGCATTCCTGTCACCCCTTCGCTGCTGCGCTGCGTGTTTACCGGTCCGGACGTGGCGCACATGAAACATGAAGCGCCCGATCAGCGCATCAAGCTGATGTTCGCCAGACCCGACGGCGACACCGCCCGGCTGCCGGTGAGCGACAGCTGGTATCAGGATTATCTGGCGCTGCCGCGCGAGCGGCGGCCTTTTATGCGCACCTACACGCTGCGCGCGCTGCGCAGAGAGGCGCGCGAGCTGGATGTCGAGTTTGTTCTGCACGGCGACAGCGGCCCGGCGTCGCGCTGGGCGATGCACGCCAGACCCGGCGATACGCTGCAAATCGTCGCGCCGGATCGTGATTTCCCCGGCGACAGCGGCGGCTATGAATGGAGCGCTGACGAGGCGCTTCGTCAGGCGCTGCTGGTGGCCGATGAAACCGCGCTGCCCGCCGCGCTCGGCATTCTTGAACAGCTCGCCCGCCAGCCTGCGCCGCCGCGCGTCCAGGCGTTTCTGGAAGTGCCGCTGGCGCAGGACATTCAGCCGCTGCGTTACCCGTTTGCCGATATTCACTGGCTGGCGCGCGGTGAAAACGCGCCGCACGGCGAGCGCCTGCTGGAAGCCGTGAAAGCGGCCGCCGCGCTGCCTGTCAGCGAGCAGGTGTCGGCACAGACGACCGCAGACGATGATGACGAAGAAACGCTCATCTGGCAGCGCGCCGGCGGGGCAGGGGCGTTTCGCGCCTGGGTGGCGGCGGAATCCGGGGCAGTGAAACGGCTGCGTCACTACCTGACGCGCGAGCGCCAGCTCGATCCTGCCCGCGCGTGCTTTATGGCGTACTGGTCGCGCGGGAAAAGCCACGTATAATCCCCTTTTTTACAGTGCGCAGGCTGTATTCTGTTTTTTTTACACCTTTTACGCTGTAATTGCATATTACAGCGTGAAGGGTGTAAAATAGGCGATACAGTTTATCGTATGTATCTGAAGGTGCGACCAGCAAGATGAATACCCGGTATCCACTGAAAACGCTCAGCCAGTTGCGCCCGCTGCTGGTGGGCTTTCGCAAAAACCAGGGGCTGACCCAGAAAGAGGTCTCGGCGCGGCTTGGCGTCACCCAGCAAACCTATGCGCGGCTGGAGGCGAGCCCCGAAACGGCCAGCATCGAGCGCCTGTTCCGCGTTTTTAACGTCCTCGGCATTGAGATAACGCTGTGCGAAACGCAGACGGCTGAGGCTGACGCGCCCGTCTGTGACGATTCGCCTGCCCGCCGCGAGGCGTGGTAACCATGCGCCGCACGTCGCGTTTAGCGCTCTGGATGAACGGTCTCCCGGTTGGTTACTGGGATAAACACAACGGCGAAGACCGGCTGACTTATCTGCCGGAATGGATTGCCGATCCGCAGGGCAGACCGCTGTCGCTGTCGCTGCCGTTCACGCCCGGCAATCAGTCATACCGCGGCGCGCGGGTGCGCGATTACTTCGACAACCTGCTGCCGGACAGTGAAAACATCCGGCGGCGGCTGGCGATGCGCTACCGGGCGCAGAGCCTGGAGCCGTTCGATCTGCTGGCGGAGCTGGGACGCGACTGCGTCGGCGCCATTCAGCTGCTGCCTGCCGGTGAAGCGCCGGAAGGGCTCTTTACCATTCGCGCCCGGCCACTCACCACAGTGGATATTGCCGCGATGCTGCGCCACACCGCAGAGACCTTTCCCGGCCAGCATGGCGGGGAAGAGGAGCTGCGGCTCTCCATTGCGGGCGCGCAGGAGAAAACCGCGCTGCTGTGGCACGAAGGCCAGTGGTGCCTGCCGGAGGGCAATACGCCCACCACGCATATTTTCAAACTGCCGCTGGGGCTGGTGGGCAATATGCAGGCGGACATGCGCACCTCGATTGAAAACGAATGGCTCTGCGCGCAGCTGCTGGAAGCCTGGGATATTCCGGTCGCGCGCACGCAGATGGCGCAGTTCGATGAGCAAAAAGTGCTGATTGTCGAACGCTTCGACCGGCGTCTTTCGGCCGATGGGCAGTGGTGGCTGCGTCTGCCGCAGGAGGATATGTGCCAGGCGCTCGGCGTCTCGCCGCTGCGTAAATATCAGGCCGACGGCGGGCCCGGCATCGGCGATATCATGACTATCCTGAGCCGTTCGGAAAACGCGCAGGCGGATCGCGCGCATTTTTTCCGCGCCCAGATTATCTTCTGGATCCTCGCCGCGACCGACGGCCACGCCAAGAACTTCAGCATCGCGCACCTGCCCGGCAACCGTTACCACCTGACGCCGCTCTATGACGTCCTTTCCGCCTGGCCGGTTATCGGGCCGGGTAATAACCAGATTGCGTGGCAGAAGTGCAAGCTGGCGATGGCGGTGCGCGGCGGCAGTAACTATTACCATCTGAGCCAGATCCGCCGCCGTCACTGGCTGCGCCAGGGCGAACTCGCCGGGCTGTCGGCGGCGCAGGTTAACGACATGATTGATGCGCTGACAGCCAGCGCGCCTGCGGCGATCGCACGCGTGGCCGACGCGCTTCCGGCGGGTTTTCCCGCTACTCTGGCCGACGTTATTTTTAACGGCATGCGCCAGCAGTGCGCGCGCCTCGCGGCCCCCTAATCGCTTCCCCGGCGCCGTTTCGCACGCGGCGTCGGCCCTCTGCTTCTGACCCGCCCCGTCGCGCTTTCCGGCACTTCTCCGGTAATGGTCTATCATTGTTCACGTATGCCGCCAGGGCCGGGACATTCCGTTATCCATTGTACCCCCCAGCAGAAAACCGCTTTCACACAGGCGGCCTGCGCGCTACCGGCCCGCTGCGGCACCCGGATCATGCTTACACGTTAACGTTCCTCAGGCGCGCCGCAGGAGCGGAAATTGCGCGATCGCGCCACTGCTCACTTCTGGATTAAACGAGGTAACAGAATGGAGTCCACATTCCTGAAAAGTTGGGGTAGCGAATATGTGGCGGACGGCGCCGCTCGCTTCCGTCTCTGGGCGACCGGGCAGAAGCGCGTGACGCTGCGCCTCGCGGGCCAGGATTTGTCCATGACGCCGACAGGCGATGGCTGGTTTGAACTTGAAGTGCCGGGCGTCGCACCCGGAACCGAATACTGTTTTGTGCTGGAAGACGGCATGACCGTGCCGGACCCGGCTTCACGGGCCCAGAAAGCGGACGTCAACGGGCCGTCGCTGGTTGTCGATCCGGCCGCGTATCAGTGGCAAACCACGGACTGGCGCGGCCGCCCGTGGGAAGAGACGGTCGTCTATGAGATGCACATCGGTACGTTCACGCCGGAAGGCACCTTCCGCGCGGCCATTGAAAAGCTGCCGTATCTGGCGCAGCTTGGCGTCACGATGCTGGAAGTGCTGCCGGTGTCGCAGTTCGGCGGTAACCGCGGCTGGGGCTACGACGGCGTGCTGCTTTACGCCCCGCACTCCGCTTACGGCACGCCGGACGATTTTAAAGCGTTTATTGACGCCGCCCACGCGCACGGGCTCTCCGTGGTGCTGGATATCGTGCTCAACCACTTCGGCCCGGAAGGCAACTATCTGCCGCTGCTGGCGCCCGATTTCTTCCACAAAGAGCGCATGACGCCGTGGGGCAACGGCATCGCCTATGACGTCGACGCGGTGCGCCGCTACATCGTTGAAGCGCCGCTCTACTGGCTGAAAGAGTACCGCCTGGACGGCCTGCGTTTTGACGCCATCGACCAGATTGAAGATACCTCGGCGAAACACGCGCTGGTTGAAATCGCCGAGCGCATCCGGGCGGAAATCACCGATCGCCCGGCGCATCTCACCACCGAAGACAGCCGCAACGTCATTTTCCTGCATCCGCGTAACCCGGACGGCAGCGCGCCGCTGTTTACCGGCGAATGGAACGACGATTTTCACAATGCCATCCATGTGTTCGCCACCGGCGAAACGCACGCCTATTACCAGGACTTCGCCGATAAGCCTGAAAAACTCGTCGCCCGCATACTGACGGAAGGTTTTGCCTACCAGGGCGAAGTGTCGCCACAGAGCGGCGAGCCGCGCGGCGTGGACAGCACCGGCCAGCCGCCGGTCGCGTTCGTCGATTTTATCCAGAACCACGATCAGGTCGGCAACCGCGCCTGGGGCGAGCGCCTGATTGAGCTGGCGGGCAGCGGGCGCACCAAAGCGCTGCTCGCCACCCTGCTGCTCTCGCCGCATATTCCGCTGCTGTTTATGGGCGAAGAGTACGGCGAAACCAATCCGTTCCTGTTCTTTACCGATTTCCACGGCGACCTGGCGAAAGCCGTGCGCGAAGGCCGCGCGCGTGAATTTGAAGGCCACGGCGACTGGGACGGCGACAGCGTGCCGGATCCGAACGCGCAGCAGACGTTTGAAATGTCGAAGCTCGACTGGCAGAAGCCGGAGAGCGAAGAGGGGAGGGCATGGCTTGCGCTCACCCGCGAGCTGCTGACGCTGCGCCGTGAGCATATCGTGCCGCTGCTGGCGACGGCGGGCGGCCACAGCGGGCGTGTCGTCGACACCGCGCCGGGCTTTGTGGCGGTGAGCTGGACCTTCCCGAAAGGCACGCTATCGCTGGCGCTCAATATCGGCGAGCGCCCGCAACCGCTGCCGGAAATGCCGGGCGACACGCTGTTCGCCTGGCCGCAGGCAGGCGACGCGCTGCCCCCTGACAGCATTCACGTTCGCCTGGCGAAAGGAGACGCGCAATGAGTATTCCTTCTTCAACGTACCGCATTCAGTTTCGCAACGGCATGACGTTTGACCGCGCGGCGGGCCTGGTGCCTTACCTGAAACGGCTTGGCATCAGCCATCTGTACGCGTCGCCGGTGTTTACCGCCACCACCGGCTCCACACACGGCTATGACGTCACCGACGCCAATGAAATCGAGCCGTCTATCGGCGGGCGCGAAGGCTTTGACCGCATGGTGCAGGCGCTTAAAGCGGCCGGACTGGGGCTGATCCTTGATATCGTGCCCAACCATATGGCGGCGTCGCTGGAAAACCCGTGGTGGCGCGATGTGATTGAACATGGCGAAAAGAGCCGTTACGCCCGCTATTTCGATATCGACTGGACGCGTCGCCTGACGCTGCCGTTTCTGGGCGATACGTTTGAGAACGTGCTGGAGAACGGCGAAATCAGCGTTAAGGCCGATCCGAAAACCGGTAAACCGGCGCTCGCCTATTATGACAGCTACTACCCGCTCAACCCGGAGACCTGGCAGGGACGCGAGGCGGACGTGCTGGCGATAACGGATAAAGGGGCGATTGCGGCGCTGCATGACCGCCAGCCGTACCAGTTAATCTCCTGGCGCGACGCGCCGCGTTCGCTCTCTTACCGCCGCTTTTTTGAGATAACCGGGCTCGCGGGCGTGCGCGTTGAAGATGACGCCGTGTTTGACGACAGCCACCGGCTGATCCTCGAACTGGTGCACTCCGGCGCGGTGGATGGCCTGCGGGTGGATCACGTCGATGGCCTTGCCGATCCGAAAGCGTATCTGGAGCGGCTGCGCGAAAAAGCCGGACCGGATTGCTATATCACCGTCGAAAAAATCCTCGGCAAGGGCGGGCAGATCCCCGACGACTGGCCGATTTCCGGCACGACGGGGTATGAATTTATCGCCGCGCTCTCGGATGTGCTGGTGGATGACGCGAAGCTCGACGATCTCAGCAAGGCGTATCACGACGTGGTCGGCCAGGAAGTGGATATGTCCGCCGAACTGCGCGACGCCAAACTGCTGATGGCCGACCGGAATTTCGAAGGCGAATTTACCACGCTGCTGCGGCTGGCGACCGGCATTGCACAGCAGGAGGGCGTGACCCTGGAAGAGCCGGTACTTCGCGGCGCGCTGCGTGAGCTACTGGTCGCGTTTCCGGTGTATCGCACCTACGGCACTGCGCAGGGGCTGACGCCCGCTGACAGCGCGCTCTTACAAAAAGTGGTCGCGAAAGTGCAGGCTGGCGAACATGCGCCGGATGCGCAGGCGCTCGGGTTTCTCACCGATGTGCTGGCCGGGAAACTTTCCGGCGATTCACACGCCGACGCCGCCACGTTCCGCACCCGTTTTCAGCAGCTTACCGGCCCGCTGATGGCCAAATCGGTGGAAGACACGCTGTTTTTCCGCCAGAACATGCAGCTTGCGCTCAACGAAGTGGGGGCCGAGCCGCTGCCGCGCACCTACTCGGCGGATCGTTTCCATAAAGAGATGAAGCTGCGCCTGGCGCATCAGCCGGACGCGCTCACCAGCACGTCGACGCATGACACCAAACGCGGCGAAGACGCCCGCGCCAGGCTCTATGCGCTCACCGAAGCGCCGCTGTTTTATGCCGAATGCGTCGCGCGCTGGCGTCAGCTCAACCAGACCAAAGTGGTGTTCCTCAATGACGGCACCGCGCCGAAGGGCGCCGATACCTGGATGCTCTATCAGGCGCTGGCGGGCGTCTGGCCCGCCACGCTGAAGCCGGATGACGCCCCAGGCCTGAAGGCGCTCGAAGAGCGCTTCCTCGCCTTTGTGGAGAAAGCGTTGCGTGAAGCGAAGCTGCGTACCGACTGGGCGGACACTAACGACGCCTATGAAAAAGCGGTGCTGGATTACGCAAGCCATATGCTCTCGCCGGACAACCAGGATTTCCTGAAGGATTTCCACGAAGCGTTGCAGCCATTTATCCGCGCGGGGCTGGTCAACAGCCTGACCCAGACGGCGCTTAAACTGACCGCCCCTGGCGTGCCGGATATCTACCAGGGCAGCGAAGCGCTCAACTTCAGCCTGGTGGACCCGGATAACCGCCGCGAGCCGGATTTCATCGCGCTCGACAGTATGCTGGCGCCGCAGGCGAATCTCGCGGCCACGCCGCAGGACTGGATCAGCGGGCGGCTTAAGCAGCACCTGATCGCCCGTGTGCTGCACCTGCGCCAGCAGAATCCGGCGCTGTTCCGCCACGGCGACTATCTGCCGCTTCACGCTGAAGGCGAGTTCGACAGTAACGTCATTGCCTATGCCCGCACGCACGGCGATGACGCCATCATCGTGATAGCGCCGCGGCTGATGTTCACCGCGCTCTATGAAAGCGCGTCGCTACCGGCCCGCGCAGGCTGGCACGACACGCAGATTGTGCTGCCGCCAGCGCTTGCAGCGCGTCGCTGGCGTAACGTGCTGACCGGCGAGACGCTGACGCTCACCGATCGGATAAACCTGGAGACAGCCGACGGCTGCTCGTCTGTGATACTGATAACCGACTGATTCCATGCGAATAAACATCATGAATCGTGGTAGTCCTGACTATGTACGGCCTGGAGGGAGAGGGAGATATGTCAAACGATAAGGCTTTTGAAATCACGGCGGGATGCAGTTATCCCCTCGGCGCAAATTACGACGGCGAGGGGGTAAACTTCGCGATTTTCTCCGCGCACGCCGAGCGCGTGGAGCTGTGTCTCTACGATCCGAGCGGCAAACACGAAATCGCCCGCCTGACGCTGCCGGAATATACGCACGAAGTCTGGCACGGCTATGTGCCGGGCCTGCAACCCGGCGCGCTGTATGGCTACCGCGTACACGGGCCGTACGATCCGGAAAACGGTCATCGCTTTAACCCGAATAAGCTGCTGGTCGACCCGTACGCGCGCGATCTCGTCGGCGATATCGAATGGAACGAGGCGCACTTTGCCTACGACCTGCTGCACGAAGATAAAGATCTCACCTTTGATGAGCGCGACAGCGCGCCGTATATGCCAAAGTGCCGCGTCATCGATCCGAACGAGTTTGACTGGCAGGATCAGAACCGGCCTTCCATCCTCTGGCCGCACGCGGTGGTGTATGAGACGCATGTGAAAGGTTTCACGCAGATGAACCCGGCGGTGCCGCCGGAGCTGCGCGGCACCTATGACGGCATGGCGCATAAAGCGTCGGTGGATTACATCAAAAGCCTTGGCATTACGTCTGTTGAACTGCTGCCGGTGCACTGGTTCCCGGACGATCAGCACCTGCTGGATAAGGGGCTGAAAAACTTCTGGGGCTACAATTCGCTCGGCTTCTTCGCCCCCGCCTCGCGCTACTTCGGGCCGCGCGGTATTCAGGGTTTCCGCGACATGGTGCGCGCCTACCATGACGCCGGTATCGAGGTGATCCTGGATGTGGTCTATAACCACACCGCCGAAGGCAACGAGCTTGGCCCGACGCTCTCGTTCAAGGGCATCGATAACTTCTCTTATTACCGCACCATGCCGGATCAGCACCGCTATTACATTAACGATACCGGCACCGGCAACACGGTGAATACCTCGCACCCGCGCGTGTTGCAGATGGTGATGGATTCGCTGCGCTACTGGGCGGAGTCGATGCATATCGACGGTTTCCGTTTCGATCTCGGCACTATCCTTGGCCGCGAGCCGGAAGGGTTTGACCAGCGCGGCGGCTTCTTTGACGCCATCATGCAGGATCCGGTGCTCTCGAAAGTGAAACTGATTGGCGAACCGTGGGACATCGGCCCTGGCGGCTATCAGGTGGGCGGCTTCCCGCCGGGCTGGGCGGAGTGGAACGACAAATACCGCGATACGGTGCGCGAATACTGGAAGGGCGATAACGTCTCGACCGATTTCGCGGCGCGCCTGCTCGGCTCCGGCGACCTCTACGATCAGCGCGGCCGCCGTCCGTGGGCGAGCGTCAACTTTATTACCGCGCATGACGGCTTCACGCTTAACGATCTCGTCTCCTATAACGGCAAGCACAACGAGGATAACGGCGAGGATAACAACGACGGCCATAACGACAACCGCTCGTACAACTACGGCGCGGAAGGCCCGACCGACGACACAGGCATCAACGCGGTGCGTGAACGCCAGAAACGCAACTTCCTCGCCACGCTCTTTTTCTCCCACGGTACGCCGATGCTGCTGGCAGGCGACGAGTTTGGCCGCAGCCAGATGGGCAATAACAACGGTTACTGCCAGGACAGCGAGATCTCCTGGGTGCACTGGGAAAACCTGCCGGAAAGCGCCGGGGCGCTGCGCGAATTCACCCGTAAGGTGATTAAGCTGCGCGCCGAACAGCCGCTGCTGCGCCGCGAGAACTGGCGCGATGGCATGGTTATCGAGTGGTTCAACGCGGGCGGCGGTTATCAGCAGCCGGAGCAGTGGGACGAAGGCTCAACGCTCGGGGTGTACATCGGCAGGCCCGATCTGGAAACCGAAGAGGGGATCTGGCACGACGTGCTGATGCTGTTCAACCCGTTTGAAGGCAATGTGCCGTTCCGCATTCCGCAGTTTGGCGAAGGCGGCTGGGTGCTGGAGCTGACCACCTCCGATACCGCGAATGAAGGACTGGTGATCACCAAAGAGAAGGATTTCGAGCTGGAAGGGCGCAGCATCGCGCTGTTCAGACGACCATAATGGCTATGCCATAAAACCAACGGCGCAGGGGTTATCTTCTGCGCCGTTTTTTTATGGCAGATTAAAACGCCACGTTCATGCGCGCCATGATGGTCTGAGCGCGTGAGCCTCGGTCATCCAGCCCCAGCGTGCCCTGATACGCAAGACCCGGCGTGACGCCATTCGGTAGTTGCACATCCAGGCCGACGCCGAGCGCCAGCGTCTGCCGGTTCTGCTCATACAGCGACATGCGCCAGGTGTCGTTACCGGTATCGGCATAACCAACGCGCGCGCTGCCGGTATCATTCATCAGGCGTGAATACTCCACGCGGCTTTGCAGACGAATATCGCCCCAGCTGACCGGAACGCGGTGCTCGGCGCGCAGGCCCGCGCTGCCCGTGAGCTGGGAAAAGCGCTGCGGGGCAAACGCCAGGTTATACATGCCCGCGTCCGATTCGGTGTAGCGCTCCAGATGCGTCTGTGAAACCTGCACGCGGCCATAGGGCGAGACGAGACTCTGCGGCAGGCGGAACTCGTAGCCTGAGGTGAGCGCGCCAAAGACCTGGCTTCCGGCGCGGCTGCCGCGCGCATACGCATCCGTTTCGCTCACATGGCGTTTGCTGTCGAAATCAAGGCGGCTGTAGCCTAACAGCCCGTCGATGAAAACCGCGTCCGGGTGGTAGCTCGCATAGAACGCGGCGCTCAGCGAACGGCCATTGCTGCGGGTGCCGGTGTCGCCGATATCGCTGACGTCGCGCCCGAAGCCCATCCCCACACCTGCCGTCACGGTGGGCGTGAAGCGGTAATCCACACCCGTGCTGACGCCCACCAGCGTATGGCTTAAGCGCATCGTCGCATCTTTATCGCGCCCGAAATCGACATAGCCGCCCGTCCAGTACGAGAGCCGCTGGCCGGGCGCCTGCTCGCCGAACGGTAGCGCGGGCGGCAGACTGTTCTGCGCGTCCAGCTGCGCCTGCTGTTGCAGCGCGGCGTTCCAGAGATCGGTGTCCAGCCCGCGCTCCGCGTGGGAAGAGGGCAGGGCGAAATGCACGCCGTTCAGGCTGGACGGCACATTTTCGTTGCCGTGGAGCTGTTCGAGACGATCGTTGAAGTTGCGGATCTGCGCGCGGGCGAAGTTTTGCGCCGCCTGGTACTGCGCGCTGATGGTGCCCGTCACGCTGGCGTCTTTCGACGGATCGGGGCGTGAGGCAATGGAGAACGTAATGGTCGCAGGCGGCGTGATGCCAGAAGCGCTTAACAGTACATAGCGCAGCACAACGGTGCCGCTGGCCTGCGGCGCGGCGGTAAATGTCAGTTCGTAATCGCTACCCTGCGGCTGGATGCTGGCCGTGCCCTGGCGTTTATCCGGGGCTGCCAGCAGACGCGCGCCGGTGAACGGGCCGCCGGTGGCACCACGCGTGAGCGACACGCGAGTCACGCGCCCGGCAGAGAGCGACGCGTTCTGATCCACCGCCTGCGCGGCGGCGGCGTTAATGCGCAGCGTGTAGGCAGTGTGAACCGTGGCGCCGTTCGCATCGGTGGCTGAAAGCGTCAGGGCGCTGTCGCCTGCCAAGCCCGGCGTGCCTTTCAGGATGCCGTCCGAGAAGGTGAGCCCCGCGGGCAGCGAGCCGCTCAGCTGCCAGCGATATGGCGCAACGCCGCCGCTCACCGCGAATGTCTGCGATAAGGCCGTGCCAACGGTGCCGGACGGGAGCGCGCCCGCAGCCGGGGTCATCGCGAGCGTGGCGGCAGGTGGCGCGCCGTTCGATACCACCAGCGTATAGGTTACAGTGGAAGAAACGCCCGCGGCGTCCTGCGCGGTCAGCGAAATGCTGAAACTGCCTGACGTTGTAGGTGTACCGGAGAGCGCGCCGGTCGCGCTGTTGTGCGTGATGCCTGCCGGCAGGCCATGCGCTGTCCAGGTATAAGGTGCCGTGCCGCCGGCAACGGAAACGTTCTGCGACCAGGCGCTGCCCACGGTGGCAGGCGCGAGCGCGCCGCTGGCGGGCGATATCGTCACGGCAGCGGGCGCGGTAATGGTCAGCGATGCTGTGGCGTTCGCCGAGGTGCCCGCACTGTTGCTGGCGTTATACGTGAAGCTGTCGCTGCCGCTATACCCGGCCAGCGGCGTGTACGTAACCGACGTCCCGGAGATAATCAGCGTGCCGTGCTGCGGCGCGGTAACCAGATTCACCGCCGTCGCGGTGCCGCCGGAGAGCGCGAGCGCAATGGGGTTATCCTGACTGTTGGCCGCCACCTGCGCGCTGACGTTGCCCGCCACGGGCGTCTGCTCGTTGCGCTGGATAACAACGCTGTAGTTTTTGGTGGTGCCATCTTCGGCGGTCACGATAATCGTGATGGTATTTACGCCCACGCTCAGGTTGACGGAGGGCGATGCGGAGCCGGAAGACACAACGTTGCCATTCACGGTGACGGTGGCGGCGGCGTGGGTCGTGACCGGCGTCAGCGTCACCGAAGTGACGGCGTAATCGACCGTCGCGTGGTAGCTGGTGGTGCCGGCCGAGAAGCCGGGCGAGAGCGCGCCGCCGGAAAACGAGAGCCCGCTCAGCGTGGCGTCTGAGGAGAGCGTGACTGCGGCGGTACAGGAGACGGTCACCGGGCTGATAAAGCCGTTGGCCGTTGATACTTTTAACCAGAGTCCGCCCGCAGTGAGCTGTGCGCCGGTCACCGTGGTGCTGAAACTCCCCGCATTGCCGTCTGAGCTGTAATGCACCAGATAATGCTGGGATAAGTCACGGGAATGCATGATAACGTTATCCGCATTCATTGGCGGGCCGCCTGCGCCCGCGCCGCTGTCGGTAAACGAGACGGTGAGGGTTTCATCTTCGCTGAAACTGCTGGCGTTGTACGTGCTGAGGCCAGAACTCACCGGGCTCGCCGCGTTCAGGGCCATACACGCCGATGAGAGCGCGCGGGCGGGCGATATCGTTATCGCAAAGAGTACGAGAAGCACAACGAAAAAAGTGACCGCTTTCAGCAGCCCGGAAACGTGACGCGCCATCATTCACCCGCAGTGAAATTATTAAAATGATCTGATTGTTACGCAGCGTAACATTGAGTGGGCGGTAACGATGGGCCGATATAACCAGGTTTTCAGGGACAATTAGCGGCGTAGCGGCAGAGGTTTACTCGGGATCTTTTTTCTGTTCGTCTTTTTTCAGGGGATCGCCTGCCGGCATGCGAAATAGCGGCTTGTGTTTAAGCGAAGGAATGGCGTTTCTTCCCTCAGGGGGCGGATTACGGGACGGCCAGTACAAAATAAGATCGGAAATCAGTTCCAGCAGATAATGCATACGCCCTCCTGCGGTGAATAATGCTTTCCATCATAGCGAAAAACAGGGCGCATTGATAATGCGCGGATACGGCGCTTGACCCATGACAAGGCGGCGCGCCGGTCACCCTTCATATAATCACGCCCTCAATTCTTCACGGATGTGATGCTATGGCTTACCAACTCAACCTCAACTGGCCGGAATTTTTAGAAAAATACTGGCAGAAAAAACCTGTCGTGCTGAAACAGGCGTTTGCGAATTTTATTGACCCGATCACGCCGGATGAGCTGGCCGGGCTGGCGATGGAGCCGGAGGTCGACAGCCGTCTGGTGAGCCACAAAAACGGCAAATGGCACGCCAGCAACGGCCCGTTTGAGCATTTCGACGGGCTGGGTGAAACGGGCTGGTCGCTGCTGGCGCAGGCGGTTAACCACTGGCACGCGCCCTCCGCCGAACTGGTGCGACCGTTTCGCGTACTGCCGGACTGGCGCCTGGACGATTTAATGATTTCATTTTCCGTACCGGGCGGCGGCGTCGGCCCGCATATCGACCAGTACGACGTGTTTATTATTCAGGGCATGGGTAGCCGCCGCTGGCGCGTGGGCGATAAGCTGCCGATGCGTCAGTTCTGCCCGCACCCGGCGCTGCTGCATGTCGACCCGTTCGAGCCGATTATCGATGAAGATCTCGAACCGGGGGATATTCTCTATATTCCACCCGGATTCCCGCATGACGGCTTTACCCACGAAACGGCGCTGAACTACTCCGTCGGTTTTCGTGGGCCAAACGGGCGCGATTTGATCAGCAGCTTTGCGGATTATGCGCTGGAAAACGATCTGGGCGGCGAGCACTACAGCGACCCGGATCTGACCTGCCGCGACCATCCGGGCCGCGTTGAGGCGTATGAGCTTGAGCGCATTCGCCAGATGATGCGGGCGATGATTAACCAGCCGGACGATTTTACCCGCTGGTTTGGCTCGTTCGTCACCACGCCGCGCCACGAGCTGGATATCGCCGCCGCCGAACCGCCTTACACGGCCGAAGAGGTGCGCGAGGCGCTGCTTGGCGGCGAAACGCTGACACGCCTTGCCGGCCTGCGGGTGCTGAACGTCAACGGCCGCTTTTTCATTAACAGCGAGCAGTACGACACCGTCGATCCGCGCGCGGCGGATGCGCTGTGCCGCTATACCGACATCAGCCAGAGTGAGCTTGGCGACGCGCTGCATCATCCGGCATTTATTGATGAGCTGACCGCGCTGATAAACCAGGGCTACTGGTTCTTCGACGAATAATATTTTCCCTCACGGCCTTCGTCTCTCGCGAAGGCCAATTCTGTTTATCAATAAACCGGGCAGTCGTTAATAAAATAGTGACTGGCGATTTGACCTGATCCATACATTGCGGTTTTCACTCTTAAATTAATTTGCCCCTGTAAATTCATCTTCAGTAAACCACGCGCCAGAATCGAAAGCTAAACGCTCTGTAAACTGAATGCCGTTAGGCGTTTACTTTAAGCGGCGCCGTTTTATACTGCGGGAAAATTATTGATGGAGATTCCCCTTCTGAACAGCGATACCGGATTTTATTAACGGGCAAACTCGCGACAACCCCTGCGCTGTTTGCCTCTCATGGCGGGCAGCAATGCTTTATTTCATCTGATTGCACCCCGAGCCTTTATCCTTTTTTATTAAGGAGTGCTTACCTATGTTTTTTATTCACACAGCCCTGTTTCCTCCGCCTCTGCGTTAATTCCTTTCTGTTTTTAACAATATGCTTTAGCACGCCTTTACTTTTTTAAAGGTGAAACTGCGTGCGCGTTTTAAAACCTGCGGTAAGACGCCGGCGCGTTTTGCCGCACCCTGAATAACAGGTGCCGGTATGGCAAAGCTCAATTCCAGAAACATGAATAACGCCGCAAAAAAACAGGCGGCGACGTTTTGCATCGAAACGGCGTCAGCGGAGCGCCACCAGGAGACATTAGCGCGGCTGGAAAGCAGCGAAAAAGGGCTGCTGGAAAAAGAGGCGCAGGCGCGCCTTGCCGCTTACGGCCCGAATGAAGTGGCGCATGACAACGCGCCGCCTGCGCTGGTGCAGCTGCTCCAGGCGTTCAATAACCCGTTTATCTATGTGCTGATGGCGCTGGCGCTGATCAGCTTCTTTACCGATTACTGGTATCCGCTGCGCGCAGGGCAGGAGACCGATCTGACCGGCGTGATTATCATCGTCACGATGGTGATGCTGAGCGGCCTGCTGCGCTTCTGGCAGGAGTTTCGCACCAATAAAGCGGCGCAGGCGCTGAAGTCGATGGTAAGCACCACGGCGACGGTGCTGCGCCGTACCGTCAGCAACCGCGACGGCGAGAAGCGCGAAATCCCGGTCGAAGATCTGGTGCCGGGCGATATCGTGTACCTCTCGGCAGGCGATCTCATCCCGGCGGATTTACGGCTTATCGCCTCACGGGATCTGTTCATCAGCCAGGCGATACTGAGCGGCGAGTCGCTGCCGGTGGAGAAATATGACGTCACCGGCCATGTGCAGGGTAAAGGCGCCGCCGCAGATGATATTCCCGACGACAACGCCAGCCTGCTGGAGCGGGGCAATATCTGCCTGATGGGCACCAATGTCGCGAGCGGAACCGCCTGCGGCGTGGTGGTGGCGACCGGCGCGAAAACGTATTTCGGATCGCTTGCGAAATCGCTTGTCGGCAACCGCACCCAGACGGCTTTTGATAAAGGCGTGAACAGCGTCAGCTGGCTGCTGATCCGCTTTATGCTGGTGATGGTGCCGGTAGTGCTGCTCATTAACGGCTTCACCAAAGGCGACTGGCTGGACGCCACGTTTTTCGCGCTGGCCGTCGCGGTGGGCCTGACGCCTGAAATGCTGCCGATGATTGTCAGCTCTAATCTGGCGAAGGGCGCCATTGTCATGGCCCGTCGCAAGGTGATTGTAAAGCGCCTGAACGCCATACAGAATTTCGGCGCGATGGATGTGCTCTGCACCGATAAAACCGGCACGCTTACCCTGGACACCATCGTTCTGGAAAAACATCTGGACTGCCACGGCCGCGACAGTCTGCATGTGCTGTCACTCGCCTGGCTGAACAGCGTCAACCTGAGCGGCTCGCGAAACCTGATGGACCAGGCGGTGCTGGCCTCCGGGCAGGCCACGCTTCCGGCGTCGGTGCACACCGGCTATTTCAAGATAGACGAACTGCCGTTTGATTTTGTGCGCCGCCGCGTCTCTGTGGTCGTGGAGCGCTATGGCGAGCATCAGCAGACGCTTATCTGCAAGGGCGCCGTTGAAGAGATGCTCTCTGTTTCGACGCATATTCGCGAGGGCGACACGGTTTATGCGCTCGATGACGCGCGCCGCGACGCGTACCTGCGCTTAACGCGTCAGTACAATGCGCGGGGCTTCCGGGTGCTGGTGGTGGCGACCCGCGAACTGCCACAGACAGGGCTGGATCATCCGCTCTGCGTGGCGGACGAAAACGGGCTGATTATCGAAGGGATGCTGACATTTCTCGACCCGCCGAAAGCGAGCGCGGCGCAGGCGATCGCTGCGCTCCATGAGCACGGCGTGACCGTGAAAGTCCTTACCGGCGATAACCCCCTGGTGGCGGCCTGTATCTGCGAGGAGGTGGGGATCGCCCGTCGCGAGACCCTCACAGGCGATCAAATTGACGACATGGACGAGACGCAGCTTGCTGAGGCGGTTGAGCGCTGCGCGATTTTCGCGAAGCTGACGCCGCTGCAGAAATCCCGCATTCTGCGGGCGCTGCAAAATAACGGTCACACGGTCGGGTTTCTGGGCGACGGCATTAATGATGCGCCCGCCCTGCGGGATGCGGATGTCGGGATTTCAGTCGACAGCGCGGCGGATATCGCCAAAGAGTCGTCGGACATCATTTTGCTGGAAAAAGATCTGATGGTGCTGGAGCAGGGGGTGCTGACCGGGCGCGAGACCTTCGGCAATATCATCAAATACCTGAACATGACCGCCAGCTCTAACTTCGGCAATGTCTTTTCGGTGCTGGTGGCGAGCGCGTTTCTGCCGTTCCTGCCGATGCTGGCCATTCATCTGCTGGTGCAGAACCTGATGTACGACATTTCGCAGCTTTCGCTGCCGTGGGATCGCATGGATAAGGAGTTTCTGCGTCAGCCGCGTAAATGGGATGCGCAGAATATTAAGCGCTTTATGATCTGGATGGGGCCGACCTCGTCGCTGTTCGATATGGCGACCTTTGCGGTGATGTGGTTTGTGTTTGCCGCCAACTCGCCCGCGGCGCAGTCGCTCTTTCAGTCCGGCTGGTTTGTGGAGGGCCTGCTGTCGCAGACGCTGGTGGTGCATATGCTGCGTACCCGGAAAATCCCGTTTATCCAGAGCCGCGCCGCGCTGCCGGTGCTGATAACCACAGGGATCGTGATGGCGATCGGCATCGCCATTCCGTTCTCGCCGCTCGGCCATATGATTGGCCTGGTGCCGCTGCCGTGGGCGTATTTCCCGTGGCTGGCGGGGATTCTTTTCACCTATTGCGTGGTCGTGCAGGCCATGAAACGGTTGTACATCCGCAAATTCGGACAGTGGTTCTGACCTATCAACCAACAAAGGGGCCCTGGCCCCTTTGTCGTTATCCGCGCGTCGTTGCGTTTATTTACGTTTTATCTCCCGCGAACTTCGAATTCAGCGCCTGATTTCTATATCATTCAGCCCCTGTTTGCGCCCTGTGCGTTTTCTCTTAACCGGCCTGCGAAAACGGCTTCGGTACATTCTTAATCCATTAAGCTGAAATATAAACAATGACAATATCAACCACCACGGACAGCGGCCTGCCGGCCCGTACCGCCTGGACATTCAGAGATACCCTCTGGATGCTGGGCGTCTACGGCGCCACCGTCGGCGCGGGAACCCTGTTTCTTCCTGTTGAAATCGGCACGCGCGGCCCGCTGGTTTTTCTTCTGCTGCTGGTGCTGGGCATTCCCCTCTCGCTGGTGCCGCATGTCCTGATCTGCCGCGTGTTTATGCGCGACAACCAGCCGGATGACGGCACGCTGCCACTGTTTGGCGCGTTTTTCGGCGCGAAGGGCAGAGCGGCAATTCGAGTTTTCTTCTGCGTCGCGCATTTTCCGGTCACGCTGGTTTATGCCATCTCACTGGTCAACGCGCTCTCAGATTATCTGGTCAATCGCCTGCATGTCGCCCCGGTGAACCGCGCGCTGCTGGCGTTTATCGTGGTGGCGGGACTCTTCCTGGCGCTCAGTAAAGGCCGCGATAAAGTGGTCAGCATGATGGGCGCGCTGGCGCTGCCGTTTGCGCTGTCGCTGCTGCTGATAGCGGTTATCCAGATCCCCGCCTGGAGCCTGGCGAATTTCAGCCTGCCGCTGATCCCGGCAGGCGAGCCTGCGGGTGACGCGTTTAAAAATATCTGGCTGACGCTGCCGCTTATCTCCTTCGCGCTCTGCTCCGCGCCGCTGATTGCGCCGCTGGCGTCGTACTATCGTGAAAGCGGCCACGGCGGCGAAGTGAAATCGGTGCGGGTGGTACGTGTGGCGTATGCGCTGATTATTTTCAGCATCGTGTTCTTTGTGCTGAGCTGTCTTCTGGCGAATCCGCCGGCCGTCTTTGCCAGAGCGAAAGCGGAAAACCTCAATATGCTCTCGGTGATGCAGAGCCAGGGCGGCCTGGATCTGCTGTTTATCCTCGCGCCGTTTATCGCCATCGTCGGGATGACCAAATCGTTCCTCGGCGTGTGCCTGCCGGTGGCGGAAACCATCACGGCGCTGGTGGCCGAGCGCGCTGGCATGAAGAAACATGCGAAGACGCTCGCGTTCCTGGCGATGTTTGTGGTGACATTTGGCGTGGTGGATCTTAACCCGGACGTGATCACGCTGATTGAAACCGTCTGCGGGCCGCTGACCGCCATCTTCCTGTTCCTGATCCCGACGTACCTGATTTACACCCGCGATGCGCTGCGCTCGCTGCGCGGCCCTACGGCTATCGTGGTGGCCACCGGCGGCCTGTTGACGGTTTCCGCGCTGCTTTACAGTACGTTCTGATACCGCGCTTTTGCCTTCTTTCCTCTGACAACCCTGCTCCGGCAGGGTTTTTTCCGTTTGGCGCACGTTGCCGTTTACGTCGACATGAATCACTTTAAAAAAATAACCGAACAAATTACCTCTTTATTGTGGTAATTAATACTAAGGAAAATCTTAATTCAACGCTTCAGGGTATGAGGAATAACTTATTTATCGATAAATATTTCGACAGTTGACGACATTAAGATTTTTGCCTATCTTCACACTTAATTAAATTTTAGCACCGCTTAACTATTAATGGTTTCTGATGTTAAGCGCGCCACACTTTCTTGTTATGTCTGAAAGGCGGCGTGAGATCCAGAAACATAACGGGGTAGTCAACGAGACGCTGTTGTAATCGTAACGTGCAGAAAGAAAAGATAAAAACGCCGGGATGTGACTCCCGCGGCGTCGGGTAAGCCGTGCCCGTTAACTGACATCACTATTATTCCCGTGCCCATTTTACCGCAGCGTTATTCAACGCCTTTTTCAGCGATGAATGAGGGCGGGATTATTACATTCGTAATTACACGCTTAAGGAAAATAAAATGACACCACCTAACAATTTGTTCACGATTGAGCCGCAACATGACAGAAAAGCGTTTTATTCACAGTTAAAAGAGCACGGCATTCATGCCAGCGATTTGATGGGGATGCTCGCCTGCGGCAATATTCCGCCAGTGATGTACCGGGAATCAGAAATCCTCTCTGCGCTGGCGATCCTGTCATGCCGTAATACCAACAGTCTGGTGGTATCCGGCAATGAGGGCGTCGGAAAGTCCTGTTTTGTACGCAATCTTTCCCGCTATCTGTTACAGATCCAGCCGGGCTGCCATCTGGCGGAAATTAATATGGTGTCGCTGTATGCCGGTAATACCAGTCAGGAAGAGGTCGGAAAAAAGCTGGCGCTGGCGGTTGAGCTGGCCGAGCGGCATAAGGTCATTCTGTATCTCGATGGCACGCACGCGTTCACTGGGGAAAATGGTCAGTTGTCGCCGGGGATGCGTGTTCTCAACTCGCTCAGGCCGTATCTGATGACGCCATTCCGCTGCATTATTTCCGCCCCGTGCGAGGCGACGGAAACCCTGAAAAGTGACGCTACCTATAAAAAACGCTTCCGGTTTATTACGCTCTGCTCGCTCAATGACATGCAAAAGAAAAACGTGATCCTGCAACGTTTCGGGAATTCGCCTTTTATTGAGGACGCCCTGGCGGAGTCGGGCGGCGAAACGCGGGAATTACATCAGCTGATTGAAAATATCGATTATCTTCAGTCGCTGGAGCGCGTGAAAGCGAAGCTGGAATTTGCCGAAGCCTGATCGCGCCGCGCCTCTTTTCGTGGCCGTTTTTATTGCGCAATGATGCCGCCATCACATAACCGTTTAAGATTTAACTTATCTCTTAAGTTTGCCTTAAGGTTCATGCGCTACGATAGCATCATCAGGAAAAGGGGCACGTTCGCCATTATTCTGTTTACGGGTCGCCACGATGTCGGGCGGCCCTCTTTTTTTGCCTGGATTCCTGCCCATTCTCCCTTCGCTTTGATCTTACTGCCATTACTCGTTTCGCTTATCCCGCTCCGTTTGCGTTAAGAAAATTTAATGAAGGGCACGCATAAGGCTTCCTGGATAGTTGCCGATAGTTAGCAAATATATCCCGCCTTTCTGGCGGCGTCTGGAGATAAACATAATGACCAGTAAGCTCTCTCCCGGAAGAAAGCTTAAGACCAAAACCCTGATGCTGTTATCTATTTTCATTACGATAACCGCAGGTTTTGGCATTACGATGGGTTTACTGCTCTGGCAATCGATGTCGCAGCAGGAATATGTCGCGAAAAAACACCTGCAACAAATTGCGCAAACGGAAACCCTTGAGGTGAGCCGTCGCCTGGATTCGGCGTTAACCGCCGCGCGCGATGTCGGCATCAGCGCCTGGGCGCTGCATGAGTCCGGGCTTAAGGATCGCAAAGGGCTGGAGCAGTTGTTAGTCAGCTTCTTGCGCGCGCATGATGATTTTTTATCGATGTCGCTGACTTTCGAGCCCAACGCGTTTGACGGAAGCGACGCCACATTTGCCGGGCAGGCGGGCCAGGATCCGAACGGACGCTACGCGCGTTATGTGGACCGCGACAGCGCAGGCAACCCGGCGCTGCATAATCTGGTGGATTATGAAACTCCCGGCAGCGGTGATTATTACGTGCTTCCGCGCCAGCGGCAGAAAGATGTCATCCTCGAGCCTTATATCTACCCCTACAACGGCGTGGATGTGATGCTCACGTCGATTGCGGCGCCTGTCGTACGCGACGGTAAATTCCAGGGCTCGGTGACCGCTGATTTCTCGCTCGAAACGCTGCAAAAAATGGTGGGCGCGATCAAACCCTGGGATGGCGTTGGCTATGCGCTGCTCCTCTCGGCTGACAATAAAGTGATCTCCGCGCCGGATAAAGCGACCATCGGCAAGCCTTATAAGGGCACCGTGACGGGCCGCGAGGTGATTCGCTATGACGATCCGGTGCTGGGCGAACCGGCGTTTATCACCTGGAACACGATTGCCGTGGGCAACAGCGGCACGCCGTGGAAGCTGGCGGTGGTCACGCCGGTGAGCGTGGTGATGGCCGAAGCCTGGCAGGGGCTTATCAATGCCCTTATTCTGATGGTGCTGAGCATCGCGGTCGTGAGCCTGGTGGTGGCGCTGGTCTTCACCCGTAAGGTGGCGCGCCCGGTGGGCGGCGAACCGCTGGAGGCGTCGGAAATCGCGCTCTCTGTCGCGCATGGCAACCTGAATAACGCGATTCCGGTACAGCAGGGCGATACCAGCAGCATCTTCTATGCGTTAAGTGCGATGCAGGCGCGGCTGCGCGACATTGTCGGCGATATCAGCGATGCCAGTCATTCCGTGCGCGCCGGCAGCAGTGAAATCGCCGCGGGCAATACCGATCTGGCATCCCGCACCGAAGAGCAGGCAGCCGCGATTGTCGAGACGGCCGCCAGCATGGAAGAGATTTCCGCGACGGTGAAAAACAACGCCGAGAGCGCCGGCCGCGCGATTGTGCTGACGGAGAAAGCGAAGGATATCGCGGGCGCGGGTGAAGCGCTGGTGGAGCGCGTGGTGCATGTGATGTCGCAGGTGGATGAGAGCTCGCAGAAAATCAGCGACATCACCAGCATCATCGACAGCATCGCCTTCCAGACCAACATCCTGGCGCTGAACGCCGCGGTGGAAGCGGCGCGCGCCGGTGAGCAGGGGCGCGGCTTCGCGGTCGTCGCCGGTGAAGTGCGCACGCTCGCCAGCCGCAGCGCGAACGCGGCGAAAGAGATCTCTCAGCTTATTACGGAATCGACCGGCCGCGTCGGGCAGGGCGTGACGCTGGTGAACGAAACCGGCGCCACGATGAAACAGATCATCGACGCGGTGACCAGCGTACACCTGGCGATTAACGAAATCGTGCGGGCGCTGGATGAGCAGACCCGCGGGGTGGATCAGATAAGCGTGGCGGTGAATCAGATGGACAGCGTGACCCAGCAGAACGCCTCGCTGGTGCAGCAGGTTTCCGCGGCGGCGATGTCGCTTGAGGAGCAGGCGAAGGCGCTGGAAACCGCGCTGGCGTTCTTCAGTACCCGCCAGCAGATGGCCTGACGGCGGAACGCCACAGACCCGCCGCGCAGGGTTCGCCCTGTGCGGTTTTTTTACTTCCGTTTGCCCTGCTTAATGCACGCCCGCACTGCCTGCGCAACCCCTTGATCTGGTATGTATTAACCCTGTATAGCGAGGGGTAATATTCATACGTTCAATACACTTTCAGGAAGAACCCATGATGCGTTATGGAGTTGTAGTGGTGGCTGTGGCCGCGGTATTAACCGGGTGTGCGACCCGAACGTCGCCGGAAATACATGCGCGGCACTATGTCCTGCAGGGAATGGAGTCGCACGACGCGAATTTGAGAGTGGATAAAGCCGGGAGCATCGCCGCGTTTATGCCTGCCTTTACCAGCGTCTACAATCAGGGCAAAGCGGATAAAGCGCAGGGGCGTGATGCCGCCTGGGCAGAGCGTCAGGCTAAAGCTTACCGCGAGAACGCCTGCGGCATACAAACCACCAGCGAATTCGCGAACCATCGCGGCCAGTTCTCAGATGACAACACCAGCCCGCGCGAAAAGCGGATGCTGGGCGACGATCTGGCGCAGACCTATCTGGATGGGTTTTACGGCCGGTAGGGTTTATGCGCTGCGGCGGGATTGATAAGCAGGCCGGTTCTCCGGCCTGTTTTGACGGCGCCTGAGATCAGTAAGCGGTCACCGAAATCATACATCCGAAATCTTTGGAGATATTGGTGATGGTGCCATCCACTTTCAGTCGCTGCCCTTCATTCAGGGCATTCATATCCGGATAACCGCTGACGGCCACCGTATTGCTGCCGACCTTCAGCAGGAAAAATTCCTCAGTGACAAAGTTATTGTCATGCAGATGGACTATCCCTTCTGTTGTCATGCCCAGCCCGTTAAAGGTCTGATTTGCGCGGCCAGGGTTTTTATTGGCTTCGGCGCAAATCTGGCTGACGGATTTGTCCGTCTTCTGAAGCGGAGTTTTTAACCCTTTGTTAATGCTGGCGAGGCCTGAGTTTAACGCGCCCAGACCATCGTTAAGCTGCGCGCAGCCTGAGAGAAGAAGGGCAGAAAGCAGTACGGCATATCCGGTTTTCATAATCGTCACTCTTCGAAACTATTTTCCATAAATATCAACCGGATAATAACATATTCATCACCTTTTAAGGGCGGAGTGCCATTTCTGGTAGGGGAGAGCGATTCTGGCAACAGCAGCGACACCCTCACGGTTAACAGGCGATACAGAACCCGTAATCCGGCATGACGGAAGCGTTAAAGATGAGCAAGGCGATCGTGGTAGCTATTAGTTTTGTATTTCTTTAGATAAGGCGAACGCGCCGCTACGTAAGTGGCCTTTTCTGTACTGCTCTTTGTGGGGTGAAAGCTATTAAAAAAACCACTACTAGTTACAACATACATATGGGCGACGTGCTTTTGCACCGGCAGCCGCCACGCGGTTCTGAACCATTACAGTCCCTTCCGGCCGTGGTTGCGGCGTCAGATTCGTTCCTGAAACCACAGAGCGCGTAACTACCCATTGCCGGGCCGCCCGCGCCCGCCCGGAGGGCGGGTAAACCTGATTCGCTTTATTGTATGTTGTAACTACACCGCCAGGCGGCTCCTGCGGATCCGCAGGCCGGAGATACGGGCTGACTGCGTCAGCCCCACTCCGCAGGTGTAGACAATCGCTGTAGCCGCTGTGAGGGGCGGTCTGGCAGAGGTAAAACGCGTTAACCTGCGCGGTCAGCCATGACAGTGAGCCTCGTTATCATTTGATAATCGCTTAACCCGCGTTATTCAGACACGCCACATACTTTTCGCACGAGAGACGTACCCGCTCGCTGGCCCCGGCGGTGATTTCCCGGCCTTCAAACGCGCCCCAGAGCGTCGAGAATGTCACGCCTCGCAACCTGTCGATCATCGCGCTGACGGTCGCCGCCGGGAGCGGCAGCATATTCGGGTAACTCCACATAAAAGAGACGCTGTTCGCACCCGGCGTCACCTGCAAAATATCGCCGGTCAGCAGCAGGCCGTCGCCACGCGCGTCATGCAACACGGCGCCGCCCGCGAAATGCCCGCCCAGGCGTAGTAGCCGGATATCACCGGTAAGCGTTAGTTCGTCGCCCTCCCAGAGCCGGATAAACGGGCTCTCGCGCATGATCCACTCGCGGTCGCTGGCATGCAGGTAAACCGGCGCGTCAAAGGCGGCCGCCCAGTCCTGCATGGTGGTGTAAAAATGCGGATGCGAAATGGCGACAGCCATCAACCCGCCGAGCGCGGAAACCAGGGTTTTGGTCGCGTCATCCAGCGTGGCGACGCAGTCCCAGAGAATATTTCCCTGCGGCGTGCGCAGCAGAAACGCGCGCTGGCCAATGGCGAAATCCGGTACGGTCCGGATGCTGAAAAGGTCGGGAGCATGCTGTTTCCACTTATTCGAATGGGAAGCGAGCAGGGCGTCGGCATCCACCCACTGCTGGCCCGTCACCGGCACAAACTGCCGCTCATCGTCGCAAATTTTGCACCGCGGCGGAGAGAACGCATAAGACGTGCCGCAGGCTTTACAGAGGGTGATCACAATGGCCTCCAGGAGTGTACTGGCTATCGCCTTCTGACATAAACCATAGAGCAAACCGGTGTGATGAACATGTAAAAGCAGCCATTTTTATTCCCGCACAATTCACAGGCCATTTACTTAAATAAATTTAATATTTTGTGAATCATGGGCCTACGAAAAAGCGTATGAACAGCGCTAATTATTCATTGCCTGGCTGCCGATATTCGTTGTGCCGGTTTGATTTAAGCACTGGCTCCATACAGCAAAAATAAGCATCACCGAGGAAACACTTCATGTCCATTACACAACGTCTTATGCTGACGTTCTCACTACTCTCCGCCGCGCTGATCGCCATGGTGATCACATCGGTAGTGGTCGTCAGCAATTTTCAGGCACGGTTTCAGTACGTCCAGGAAAACACGCTTCCGTCGGTGCTTGATATCGGCAAAATGATTGATGGCAGTAATACATTGATTATCTGGCTCTATCGTCACCAGAATACGGCTGACGCGTCAGGTCAGGCCAGAATTGAAAAAGAGATCGATACGGTGCTTAACCGTATCACTACGCTGAACCAGTATTACCTGCAGAATGAAACCTCAAACGAAGAAGACAGGCAGATTTCTGAAAGTATTGGCACTGTCATTCAGACAGTCCAGGCCCGCTTACCCGCGTTCCTTGAAAGCTCCCGTACGCACGACAGCGCCACCGCGCTGGCGGCATTGCGCGATGATAATGGCGTCGGCGGCGCGGCGCGTCAGCTGATCGCCCTGTATCAGAAACAGCTCGGGGTTAACGAAGCTGTCGGCAAAACGCTGCGTCAGGAAAATGATCGTTCCTATAATCAGACGCTCTGGGGGCTTATCGGCACCTCTGCGGCCGTCATCATTATCCTCGGCTTTTTCACGCTGAAGACCATTTTCGCTATCCGCAACCAGCTCAACAGCATGCGCCAGACGCTGGAAACCGCGAGCGAGCGTCTCGATCTCACGCTGCGCGCCGACGACTCGCGCAATGATGAAATTGGGCAGACGGCGAAAGCATATAACGCGCTGGCGGCCAATGTGGCTTCATCGCTCGCTGCCGTGGAATCGTCTGCGCAGTCGGTCAGTTCCGCCTCCGGGCAGATTTCAGCCGGTAACGAAGATCTCTCGTCGCGTACGGAAGAGCAGGCCGCCTCGCTGGAACAGACCGCCGCCAGCATGTCTGAGCTGAGCGAAACCGTGCGTCAGACCGCGGAAAACACCCAGCTTGCCAGCCAGCTGGCGAAAAACGCGCGCGATATCTCGGAAGACAGCCAGTCACGCGTCAACACTATGCTGAGCACCATGAGCAGCATTCGCGACAGCTCGTCGAAAATTACCGATATTATCGCCATGATCGAAGGCATTGCCTTCCAGACCAATATCCTGGCGCTTAACGCGGCGGTGGAAGCCGCGCGTGCGGGTGAGCAGGGCAGAGGCTTTGCCGTGGTCGCGGGCGAAGTTCGCACGCTGGCGCAGCGCTCATCGTCTTCCGCGCGTGAAATCAAAGAGCTGATTGAGAACTCGATGCAGTTCGTGGAAGCGGGTTCATCGCAGGCGGAAGGCGTTGGCCAGAACATCGGCAAGATGACCGAGGCCGTCCGTCAGGTAACGGATATTGTCGATGAAATTTCCGTGGCCGCTCAGGAGCAGGCGCAGGGCATTAATCAGGTTCATCTGGCCGTCAACCAGATGGATGATGTGACCCAGCAGAACGCCGCGCTGGTTGAGCAGGCATCGGCCGCCTCACAGTCGCTCATGGAGCAGGCCGCGTCCCTGAACCAGCTGGTCGGCGCGTTTACCATCGCCGCCAACAGCCACGCGAAAAGCGCGGCACGTCAGGCCGCCGCCCCGGTAACGCCGATCAAAACGCTGCGTCCGGTACCCGCCGCCGCGGCCGTATCGGATAACGACTGGCAGAGCTTCTGATTCGCCGCCTTGATGGTATAAGCGGGTGATATAACAGCCCGGACTGCCGTTATCTTATAAGCCACGCCCGGTACCTGTACCGGGCGTTTTTACAGGCTGGTTACCGATCATCCAGCGTATGATCGACCACAATCCCAAGCGTGCGTCGAATAACGTCCCCCATCGCCACATCTTTCGTCGTTTCAAGCTCGTCCAGCAGCTGCTGAATAATCGTTTTATGCGTCAGCGCCGCGCCGTCGGATACCATGCTTTGCACGATCTGCCCAAGCAGGGCCGCCTCCTGCGCCAGTTTATCGCCGGCACGATGAAAGTAATCAGCGAGTGCCGCGTCAGGCAACGCGACGGATATGGCAGTTTCAGACGTGATCGGGCTCATCGGGGTCGCCTTCATGGTTAAGAAACAACATGCTGTGGTTCATCAGTACGATACTGATGAGGAAGTCGAAATTCTGTCATGCACGACTTAGCGCAACCGGCGCCGCGCCTGGTTCTGAATACTCTGAATAAAAGGCAGAGATAAAATCTGTAATGAATAAACAGGCGCTGCCGGACGTATACAGAGCATATTTCTCCGGAGTTATTCATCATGAATCTTCCTGCGTGCGCTGTCATCCTGCTGGCCGCCTTTTTCTCTGCTTTTATTTCTGCCGCACCGGTCTCTTATGTCATCCTGCCGTCACACACTGTCGTGGCGCTATCGTGGCGTGCGTTCGGCGGGCTCTCGCAGGCGCAGATCCGTGGCGCGACCGGCGACGTCACGCTCGATAACGACAATCAACACAACAGCCGGGTAAATGTCGTGATACCGCTGGCATCGCTTAACGCCTCAAACGATCTACTGACGTACCAGATGAAAAGCCCGTTGTTTTTCGATGCCGCCCGCTACCGGGTGATTTCGTTTGTCAGCGATCGGGTGACCGCTGCCGGCAACGGGCGTCTTCAGGTGTCAGGAACGCTGGTCGTCAAAGGTATCCGCCGCCCGGTGGTGCTGGAGGTCACAGGCGGGCAGAACAGGTTCCTTCACCCGGCCGCGTCGCCACTGTCGCTGCGCGCGACGACGGCTATCTCCCGATCCGCCTTTGGTATGGGCGGGTTTTCCTCTTTCGTCGATGACCGCGTACAGATTGATATCCTGATCGCGGCGAAATCATAACAACGGGCAGAGGTTTACCGTGACGCCGCCAGCATATGCTTTAACTGGCGCGCCGTTTTCGCCAGCAGCGACGACGGATGACGCCCGATAAAGACAAACTGGTAACCGTGACGACGCCACCAGATCAGATTCATGCCGTGGCGGTTTTCTGCGAAAAAATCGGTATCGCTTTGCAACGCTTCGCGGGAGATACAGAGCGCCATCGGGCCATATTCCGGATGCAGCCAGGCGACCTGCGCGATAGGCTGCGTGTCGTAACGCAGCATACGCACCATCTTCAGCTCCGCATCATGCAGCGTGAGCTGATCCGCGCGCAGGGTAAGCGCCAGATCCTGTCCGGCACGCTGTAACCCCCGCGCAAGCGCGGCAGGGGAGGCATCGGCATCAAGCAGCGTTTCGGCGCTGTAGAGCGACATATACTGCGCTTCGAGATCGCGAATTTTTTCGCTGCCGTCAGGTAACGCCGCCGCTTTATTCAGCCAGTAGCCAAGCCCGGTCCCCAGCGTCATAAACCCTACGGAGGCCGCAATCAGCGCGCGACGGCTGATACCGGAAGCACGCTGGTTTTCAGCCTGCGTGGAGGCGGCGTCATCAAGCCGCTGCTGCATCCGCGACAGCGGCGCGTCATCCAGCAGCGGGGCAAACGCCTGACGAAGGGCGCTGGTGTTTAACGATAACGCGCCGACGCGCCCGGTCAGCGCCGGATCTTCCGCCATCTGTGCCTGAAAACGCTGCGCATCGGTCTCATTCATCTCGCCGTCCAGCCAGGCGACAATGGCCTCATCGCTGTAAGGCGGCGTAAAAGTTTCGGATTTCACACTCGTCTCTCCTCAGCCACAGAGGGCGCGGCCAGCGTCCGGGATAAACTGGCTCGCGCCGTCGCCAGCCTGCTCATTACCGTGCCGACAGGCACTGACAGCGTCTGCGCCGCCTCCTGACAGGTAAAGCCTTCGACATACACCAGAAATACGGTATTGCGCTGGGCTTCGGGAAGCGCGCTGACATGGCGCATCACTTTATGGAAATACAGCCTGGCCTCATCCTGCGTACGGGTATCCGGCGCGATCAGTTCATCGCTGTCGATAAAGCCCTGTCCCTGGCGCACCCGACGCGCGCGCAAATCGGAGACCCAGATGGAATGCAGGATCGCAAACAGCCAGCTGTCCACACGAGTGCCGGGAATAAACTGCGCGCTTTTTTCGAGCGCGCGCAGACAGGTGGCCTGCACCAGCTCCTCTGCGGTATCGCGGTTACGTGAAAGCACCAGCCCATAGCGCCACAGGCGGCTCAGATGGGCGGTAAGCTGCTGGCGAACATCGCTGGTGGTGATTTTTCAGTCCTCAGCCGGAAGGGATTATTTTTGATGCCCGTCGCCGGTGAACGCGCGGCCGGGCATCATACGCCGCAAGGTATCGTCTTTCAGCACATAATGATGCGCCAGCGCCGCCAGCGCGTGCATAAAGACCAGCGCGATAATCGCCCAGGCCACACCGTTATGCCATGTCGCAAGCGTGTGTTTTATCGCAGGATCGACGTTAAACCAGCCGGTGAGATCGATTATCCCGAAGAACGTAAACGGCTCGTGCTGCGCCCAGCGGAACAGAAATCCCAGCACAATTTGCGCCGCTAACAGCAGATACAGCGCGGCGTGTACGCTGCCGGCAAGAAATCGTGCGGCCGGAGACGTTGCTTCCCGGGACGGCGCGCGCCGCCCTGAAAAGCGCCAGGCCAGCCGTACGATAACAATGACCGTCAGTAAAATCCCACACGAGATATGCACCGCCTGGAGCCCTTTTCGCAGCGGCGTGCCGCGCTCCAGCCATTCCCAGATATGCGCGCTGGCAAAGAGAAAAAGCACGCCCGCCGCCGTCAGCCAGTGCAGCGACAGGGTAACGCCATCGTAACGCCGGCGCGTTACAGAGAGATTCATTTCAGCCATGATAAAGTCCATCAGTCAGTCACTGACGGGTTAACGCATCAGTCACCGTTTCTATTCGATATTTTTTGTTTTTTTATCATGCCCCGTAAGAGGGCCGGGATTCGCTCCGGCTTTCTGCACGGCTAAAATGTTCGATGAATCAAAACCGTAAAGGTATTCATGTACAAAATGTATTCCGCTCCGGTATGTTAGGCAGAGCGTGTCACCACGACAGGAGTCCACTATGACCACGTTCGTCTTCTTTAAAAAAGGCAGCCAGCTTTTTGCGCTCGATAAAACCGATACCGAAAAAGCGTCACGGCTGAAAGCGAAAGGTTATGAAAAGCAGTTCGAAGAAATTGACGCGGCCGGGGCAGATCAGGCGCTAACGCGTTATGCGGATATCAAAAAAGAAGAGGAGATCGCGCCCTTCGCCTGGGCCAGTGGCGCGATTTTTTCCGGCGCGATCGTGGTGGTGCTGGCGCTGGCGGGCTATTTTTTCTCTCAGTAGGTATCCCACCTGTGGAAAGGAAGATATGGAAATTATTCTGATGCGCCACGGCAGGCCTGATATAGTCCGTTCAGACGCGCTCGGTTCCCGCGATATGCCAGGCTGGATAAGCCGTTATGACGAGGCCGATACGGGAACCGATTTACCGCCTGAGGCAAGCCGTGAGTTAGCAGCCAGGGCAGGCATTGTCATCAGCAGCGATTTACCCCGCGCGCTTTCTTCGCTAAAAGCCCTTGGTTGTGAGCCAGTGCAAATCGATGCGTTATACCGGGAGGCAGAACTGCCGGTGCATCACGTTGGCAGGCTACGTTTGTCGCCGCTGGCCTGGAGCGGCATCTTTCGCGTGTTATGGCTGTGCGGATTATCAGGCCACGCTGAAACGCTGCGCACCGCAAAACAGCGCGCGGCGAAGGCGGCGGAGAATCTGGCAACGCTTGCCGGCAACACCCAAAACCCGGTGCTGCTGATGGGGCATGGCATGATGAATCGTTTAATTGCCCGAACGCTTATCCGTCACGGCTGGCGTGAAATCCGCAAACCGGATAAAGGCTACTGGGGGGCGGGGGTCTATCGTCGTGCGGACTAGCCAGGCTCATCTGTACGGGCCATTATTATTGCAGGTAAAAACACCATGACTGTACAGCATTTACTGATTATTGGCGCATCGCGCGGGATTGGCCGCGGCCTTGCCGGGGCGTTCGCTGACGCAGGCGCCGATGTGATTGCGACCGTGCGCGGGAAAAAGCGAGAGGACGCGCATCCGCGGATCACGACGCACATTGTGGATATGACCGACC
Source organism: Cronobacter universalis NCTC 9529 (assembly GCF_001277175.1). Lineage (NCBI taxonomy): Bacteria > Pseudomonadati > Pseudomonadota > Gammaproteobacteria > Enterobacterales > Enterobacteriaceae > Cronobacter > Cronobacter universalis. Next base: position 86,135 of record NZ_CP012258.1, read on the forward strand.
CGGCGAGCTGCACCCGCCTTAAGGAAACACTCAGCGCGGTAACCTTCGACGCGCTGGTCGTCAACGCCGGTATTTTTGGCCCCGATCATCAGAGCGTGTCGCAAGCCACGCAAGATGAGATCGCCTCGTTATTCCTGACCAACGCCATCGCGCCGGTGCGCCTGGCGCAGGCGATGCTGCCGCAGGTCCGCGAAGGCGGCGTCATCGCCTTTATGTCCTCCGGTACCGCGAGCTTTACGAATAACGATACCGGCGATATGGCGCTGTACCGCGCCAGTAAAAGCGCGCTGAATTCGCTGGCGCGCTCGTTTGCCGTGACCGAAGCGCTGCCGGGAAAACGCAGCGTGCTGTTGCTGCACCCCGGCTGGGTACAAACCGATATGGGCGGCGAGCGCGCGCCGGTGACGGTGGATGAGAGCGCGGCAGGGCTGAAAGAGGTCATCAACGCCGCGCTGGATAATCCACAGTGCCGGTTTATCGATTATCTCGGGCGGGAGATTGCGCCGTAAGGCGATATCCCCCATCGCGGGCGGCATTTTTAAAGCCGAATTTTACTCGCCGCGCGGCGCAGACGGGCATCGCCGCGACGGTCATATTTCTGGGTCGTTGTGACGCTCGCATGGCCCATCGCGTCACGCACCGTGATCAGATCTTCGCCGTTATCGAGCATCATGGAGGCGAACGTGCGGCGAAGATCGTGCGGCGCGCAGTCATCGATGCCGCACTGGGTGCGGCGTTCGTTCAGAATATGGTATACCGCCTGCGGGGTCAGACGTTCAGAGGTGACATCGTCACCGGCCCGAATGCGGGTGAACAGCGGGCCGGGATGCTCGCCGCGTATGGTGTCAGTCCAGTACCGGATCCGCTGCCAGACGGCGTCCGGCATAAACGCCAGCCGCTCTTTATTGCCTTTTCCGAGCACGCGCAGCGCCTGGTCTGACTCCAGGATGCTCTCATAGTCCAGCCCGACCACTTCCGAACGGCGCAATCCGCAGCCGAGCATTACGGCCAGCATGGCCGCGTCGCGCGGGCCTTTACAGCTTTTATCCTGCTCACAAAAAGCAAACAGCGCGCCGACCTCTTCCGTTGTGAGCGCTCGCCCACGGGTGAGACGGCTGCCGCGCACGGCGCGCACCGCCAGGATCTGCTGATAGCTGTCGGTGTCCATCAGCTTCATCATCCACGCCTCGCGGGCGGTGCCTTTCAGCGCGGAAAGATAGGTATTGATCGTGGCGGGCGCGCGGCCGGATGCCGAGAGCATCTCCAGCAGCCCCTGCACATGATGACGACGCAGGCTGCCCCAGGGGCAGTGCTGCAGAGTGCCTGCACCGAGCATCCCGGCCACAATGTGTAAAAACGATCGCATGGTCTGCCGGCTCGCGGCAGAAGGCAGGCTTAAAAGGTACGCCATCGCCGGGTTGAGGGGCCGCGCCTCGCCACCCGCGGAAAGCGGCGTGGGGGCGCTGAACGCTGCGCCCGACAACGGGCCTGGCAGCAAAATGTCATCAGGCAGTCCGGTCATCATCACCCCATAAAATTCACGCAAAAAGAACTCAGCGTCTCGTGAAAAGTAGCAGGATTATCCCCTGAAGCTCGCCTGACGGTAAAGCTACTTTTTCAAAGGTACATTTTAATAAGTAGCCATCATTATGCCCGGCGCGACAGGGAAATCACCGGCGTAGCTGTCAGAAAAGCGCGATGTCGCGTCATCCATTTAAACTATGACGCCGAACGTAGCGGTTATGATAGCGTGAAGCGGCAGGCGAAATTTTCACCGCTTACCAATACGTGTCGCCGCTAACCCGAGATGAAACTGAAGCAGGTTTAACGTGCTATCGATAACGGATTGTGGAATAGAATATTATTAAACGCCGGCTAAACGGCCGCAAAAATAATAAAGATGCATCTGTAATATAGATTCATGTATGATATACCGTCATTATTAAAATAGTCACACCATCAGGAAGGTTATCGTCAATATGACCATAGCATTGATCGTCTTTTTGGTTGCCATCATTGCCTATGCTTTTTATAAGCATACGGTTCTGGTGAAATCGCGTTCGCTGCCCACCCGCGGCGGCAAACGCCGTTAAACATATCTCCCGGAAGCGTTATCAGGGCTGACGACGCTTCCGCCTCTCCAAAAAAACCTCTTAATTCATGCGCTTAAATGATGATATTTTCACCACTATGGTGAAATATCTGGCAGCGTTAATGAATCTCTTTGTTTATTCCTTTTATTTAAAACACCGTTTTAAAGCCTGATGAAAAGCGCTTTTATTAATCTGAGTTAAGCAATTATGAAGATATTGTCAGGATAGTATCAGTAAATGTAAGCAGAAAAAGAGACGATAAAATAATGAAAGAAACCGATTTAAAGAGTGAGACCGGTTACAGAAACCAAGAAAATTCTTAAGCGATGCTAATATTATTTTTCTCTTTTTTAACCAACCGCTAAAAAAACCAGCCCCGTTGAAAGTGAGAAAACGGCGGGCATACCAGCCCGCCAGAGTCTTGGGTGATTCAGCGCAGCGACCCACCGTTGCTGGCAATCACGTCTTTATACCAGTAGAAGCTTTTCTTACGGCTGCGGGCGAGGGTGCCGCTGCCGTCGTCGTGGCGGTCCACGTAGATAAATCCGTAACGTTTCGACAGCTCGGCTTTCGAGGCGCTTACCAGATCAATCGGCCCCCAGCTGGTGTAGCCCATGACGTCCACGCCGTCCTCAATCGCCTCGCGCACCTGCACCAGATGATCGTTCAGATAATTGATGCGGTAGTCGTCGTTAATGGCGCCATCCGCCTCCACGCGGTCTTTCGCGCCAAGGCCGTTCTCGACGATAAACAGCGGCTTCTGATAGCGATCCCAGAGCACGTTCAGCAGCGTGCGCAGCCCGACAGGATCGATTTGCCAGCCCCACTCGGAGCTTTGCAGATGCGGGTTCGGCACCATATTCAGGATGTTGCCGCGCGCCTGCTGATTCAGCGCCTCGTCAGTCGTCACGCAGCCGGTCATATAGTAACTGAAGGAGATGAAATCGACCGTCGAGCGCAGGGCCGCGCGATCTTCATCAGTGATGTCGAGGGAGATACCGTTATCGCGGAAATAACGCAGCATGTAGCCGGGGTAGGCGCCGCGACACTGGATATCGCCGAAGAACTGCCAGGTGCGGTTCTCCTGCAATGCCGCGAAGACATCGTCCGGCTTGCAGGTAAGCGGATACATCAGGCCGCCAAGCAGCATATTGCCGATTTTCGCATCCGGGATAATCTCGTGGCACGCCTTCACCGCCAGCGCGCTCGCTACCAGCTGATGGTGGATAGCCTGATAAATCTGCGCCTGCGTACTCTCTTCCGGCAGGCCGACGCCGGTCATCGGCGCGTGCAACGACATATTAATTTCGTTAAAGGTCAGCCACAGTTTGACCTTATTCCGGTAACGGGTGAACACGGTGCGCGCGTAACGTTCGAAAAAGCCGATCGTCTCGCGGTTCCCCCAGCCGCCATACTGCGTCACCAGCCCCCAGGGCATCTCATAATGTGACAACGTCACCAGAGGCGTAATGTTATGCGCCGCCAGTTCGTCAAAGAGCTTGTCGTAGAACGCCAGTCCCGCCTCGTTGGGCTCATGCTCGTCGCCATTCGGGAAGATACGCGTCCAGCCGATGGAAACGCGCAGGCAGCTGAACCCCATTTCGGCAAACAGCGCGATATCCTCCGGGTAGCGGTGATAAAAATCGATCGCCACGTCTTTAATACCGCTGTCGCCTGCCGCACGCTCAACCACCGGGCCTAAAATGCCTTCAGGCTGCACGTCAGAGGTGGAAAGCCCTTTGCCATCCGTAAGATAAGCGCCTTCCACCTGGTTTGCGGCAACCGCGCCGCCCCACAGAAAGCCGTCCGGAAATGTTTTCATGGTGTTCTCCTTTGATTAAGCCGGTTCAGCGGCCAGCAGCGGCATGCCTGCACTGACGGCCGTGGCCGCCACCGTGGTGACCGCGCGGTAGCTGTCGCTGTTGCTGATAATAATCGGGGTGGTTAAATCATAGCCTGCATCGAGAATGGCCTGACGATCGAAAGTAATCAGCACGTCGCCGGGCTGCACGCGATCGCCCACGCGCACATGGGCGGTAAACAGTTTGCCTTCCAGCTTGACGGTGTTGATGCCGACATGGATCAGCAGCTCCATGCCGTTATCGCCCTGTAAACCAATGGCGTGGCGCGTCTCGAACAGCGACGCCACGCTGCCCGCGAACGGCGCGCGCACCTCATTATCAGAAGGGATAATGGCAACGCCCGCGCCCAGCAGGCCGCTGGCGAACGTCGGGTCCGGCACGTCGGCGAGCGCCAGCACCGTACCGCTGAGCGGCGCCAGCGCGGCATTCTGCGGCGCGGTTTCCGAAGCGCAGGCGGCCTCTTCTGTACGCCCCGGCAGCCCGGCGACCAGCGTTAACCCGCAGGCGAGCGCCAGCGCCGTCAGCGTGCCGAATACGCCTCCCCAGAGCGTCGCATCCACGCCGCCCGGCGGGATCATCTGCGCCAGCGTAAAGATACTGGCGAACCCGAACGAGTAAACGTGACTGTGGCTGAAGCCGACAATCGCGCCGCCGACCGCGCCCGCCACGCAGCCGAAAATAAACGGCCGGCGCAGCGGCAGGTTAACGCCATACACCGCAGGCTCGGTAATGCCGAAAATTCCGGCGGTGACGGCCGAACCGGCCAGCGTTTTCTGGCGCGCGTCGCGGCTGCGTAAAAAGATGGCGAGCGCCGCGCCCACCTGGCCCATAATCGCCGGCAGCAGCATCGGCAACAGCGAATCCTGCCCGAGCACCGCCAGGTTATTGACCATCAGCGGCACCAGCCCCCAGTGCAGCCCGAAAATCACGCACACCTGCCATAACGCGCCCGCCGCCGCGCCCGCCAGCCACGGCGCGAAGGCGTAGATAAACTGATAGCCGTTCGCGAGTATCTGGCTGAGCCAGGTGGCGACCGGGCCGATAATCAGAAAGGTGAGCGGCACAGTGGCCCCCAGGCAGAGCAGGGGAGTGAAGAAATTTTTAACGGCGGAGGGCAGCAGCCGGTTGCCCTGTTTCTCCAGCCAGCAGCTTACCCAGGCGGCGAAAATAATCGGGATAACCGAGGCGCTGTAGTTGAACCAGATAACCGGCACGCCGAGAAACGTCTCCGTTATCGCGCCCGCCTGCTGGCTCGCCTGGAAGGCGGCGATCATTGTCGGGTGCGTCAGCGCGCCGCCGATGGTCATGGTGATAAACGGATTGCCGCCGAACTTTTTCCCGGCGGTGTAGCCCAGCACCAGCGGAAAGAAAAAGAACAGCGCGTCGCTCGCGGCGAACCAGATTTTATAGGTGGCGCTGGTGGTGTTGAGCCAGCCGCAGACAACCGCGATCGCCAGCAATCCTTTCAGAATACCCGAGGCCGCCAGCACGCCGATAAACGGCGTAAAGATACCGGAAACAATATCGATAAGGCGCGCCAGCAGGCTGCCGCGTGGCGCGTCTTCGGTAATGCCCGCCTCGCGGCAGACCGCCAGCCAGACGTCATGCACATGATTGCCGATCACCACCTGGAACTGGCCGCCGCTCTCCACCACCATGATGACGCCCGGATGCGCTTTCAGACCCTGCGCATCGGCCCTGCCGTTATCTTTAAGCCTGAAGCGCAGACGCGTGGCGCAATGGATAACGCTGCTGATATTCTCTCTGCCGCCCACGCGGGCGAGAATATCCTGTGCTAATGCCTGATAGTCCATTCCGTTTTCCTTCAATGCGTTAACTGAGTTTTAGACATAAAAAAACCCGAGAACGGCGCCCGTTTACCGGACACCGCGCTCAGGTTTTGCCTGCCGAGGCAGTCACAATCCTTTTTATATGGCCCAGAGGCCGGGGCTTAACGCCCTTCTTTTCTTACCCGCTCGATATGAATCGCCAGAAACATCATCTCTTCCGCCGTCAGCTCGCGCTGGTAGCTTTTACTGAGATAACCGGAAATCTTCTCCGCGCAGCGCCAGGCCTGCGGATAGTTATCTTTCACCGCCGAATGCAGCGAGAGATCGTCATCCGCCACCACGGTGCGGGTGAGCATTCGCTGCGCGAAAAACTTCAGATGGGTGACAAAACGCTGATAACTCAGCGACTCTTCATCGTATTCCAGCTGAAGCTGATACTTCACCAGTTGCAGGATCTCCTGCATCACGCGGGTGACGTGCATCACCTCGGGCATTTCGCTGTTGAGCTGCGCCGTCACCAGGTGCAGCGCGATAAACCCCGCTTCATCCTCGGGCAGTTCCACATTGAGCCGCCGGGCTATTATGGCCCGCGCCTCCTGACCCAGCGCATACTCTTTCGGGTAGAGCCGTTTTATCTCCCACAGCAGCACGTTTTTGATCGCCAGGCCCTTTTTCTGGCGTTCGATGGCGTAGTGGCAGTGGTCGGTCAGCGTCACATAGAGACTGTCCTGCAACCGGCCGAGCCGCTCCGTGGCCAGCGCGATGATGCGATCGCAGGTGGTCATGACCTCAAGCGGGATCTGGCCCAGCAGTTCGCCGAGGCGGCGCACCAGTTCATCACTTTGCAGCGCGAACACCTTTTCAATGCGCGTGGCGTCGAGCTCATCGCCTGTACGCTTCTGAAAAGCCAGGCCGCGGCCCATCACGACCTGCTCGCGCCCCTGCGCATCCAGCACAAACACGGCATTGTTATTAAGAATTTTGGCGATCTTCATCCGAACCCCGGAAACAAAAAAACCTGACCTCCGGCACGCGCCAGAAATCAGGTTTTGCCTGCCGCAGCAGTGACAATCCAGTCATCTCACCTTAGCACTTTTATTCACCAGCTCAATATATCCTCCTGAAAAACGTGAGCCAGCGCGGCTATGGACATTTAATAACCAGACGACGCGCCTTACCCCTTTGGCGCGTAAAAGCGACACAACACGGCCATCGCCAGCGCGCTGCACAGCGGGAACACCGCCAGCAGGAGCCACGGCACCGCTGCCTGCGGGCCCGGCGTCAGCGCGTTATCCAGCGCGTCGCCCAGTATGAAATTCCCGGCCAGCACCGCCACGCCGCCCATCGAGGCCAGCGCGCCGTAGTGCGCGCCCAGATTACGGCCTGCGGCAAAGCGGGGAACCAGATCCATGCCCACCGGGACAATAATCATCTGCCCCAGCGTCAGGAGCGTCACCATACACGCCGCGGGCAGCAGCCGCAGCCAGCCGGCGAAGGGCGGGGACGGGGCAAACAGCGCCACGCTGACAAACGAGGCCGCCAGCAGCGCGAAACCCAGCGGTAACATGCGCGCGGCCCCGAAACGGCGCGAAACGCGCGCGAGCGGCAGTTGCAGCGTAATGATCAGCAGCGACGCGAGAATAAAGAGCGGCCCGAGCGCGGCATCGCTGCTGCCGGCGCGGCGCAGCTCCACCGGCAGCGCCAGGTACAGCTGGTTGTAGCTGAAAAGATAGGCGCTGTAAGCGAGGATAAACGCCACGAAGCGCGGCTGCTGAAAGGTTTGCCACCAGGGCGCGATGTGCAGCGGCCCGTCGCGATGCGGCGTGCGGGGCAGCAGCATAAACAGCGCCGCCAGCGCGACGATAAACACGCCCGCGCCCGCGAGCGCCATCGTTTTAAAACCAAAACCGGCCATCAGCGAGCCAAGCACCGGGCCGAGCACCGCGCCCAGCTCGCCGCATACCGCAAAGAGCGCGAACCACTCGGCGCGGCTGCGTTTGCCTTCCGCCTCGCTGCGCGTACCGGCCTGCGCCATCAGCGATTCAATCGACGGCGAAAACAGCGCGCCGCCGACGCCCGTCAGACACGCGCCGGGCACCACCGTCCACAGGGAGTCGCCCAGCGCCAGCAGCAGATAGCCCGTAATGCGCACCACGCAGCCGCACAGAATAATGGCGCGCGCGCCGTAGCGGTCGGAAAGCGCGCCGCCCAGCAGAAACATGCCCTGTTGCGAAAACGTGCGCAGCCCGATAATGGCGCCGATAAGCCCGCCGGAGAGCAGCATATCGTCGCGCAGATAAATCGCCAGAAACGGCACTACCGCATAAAAACCGATGTTAAACACCAGCTGGCTGGCGGAGAGCAGATAAGGAGAGGTGTGCCTCGCGGCATGGGGTGCATGAGTGGACATGAAGACCGCATAACTGTTCAGAAAAAGTGAGGGCTCACTTAAAACATATTTGCGCCGTCTCTGGCAACTTTCGCCTGACGAAAACCGTCAGTGAGACGATATTGACTTCCCGCAGGCGCCCCGGTATAAGACCTCCTCTTAAGAATGATTTTCATTTACATAATACAAATTCTAATTTGTCCGGCCCGTAACCATTTCCGTGCGGCATGCGGCGATAAATCCACGTTAAGGTTGATGTTGATGAATGCTTTAGTAAAGAACGCGCTGGCGCTCGGCCTGCTTTGCGCCGCTTCGGCGCCCGTCCTGGCCACGCAATACCCGCTGACCCTTGATAACTGCGGGATGAAAGTCACCTTCACCCAGGCGCCGGAGCGCGTGGTGGCGCTCGGGCAGAACACCGCCGAAATCATGCTGCTGCTGGGTCTGGAAGACAAAATGGCCGCCAGCGCCTTCTGGCCCACGAAAGTCCTGCCGCAGCTCGCAAAACAGAATGAGAAAGTTAAACTGCTGACGGTGGAGATCCCGACGCTGGAGTCGATCCTCGCGCAGAACCCGGATTTTGTCGCCGCACAGCTCCCGCTGCTGCTGGGCCCGGACAGCAAAGTGGCGAAGCGTGAAGATTTCGCGGCGGTGGGCGTGAACAGTTATCTGTCGCCCGGCGTCTGCGCCACCACCAAAGATACCCGCGATATCTACGGCAGCCGTAAACAGCTGTGGGATATGACGCTGCTGTATAAAGAGATAGACGATCTGGCGAAGATTTTTAACGTCGAGGCGCGCGGCGAAGCATTGACCAAAGATTTCAAAGCCCGCGAAGCGGCCCTGAAAGCGAAATTCGGCAAAAATCACAAGAACCTCTCGTATCTCTTCTGGTTCTCCAGCGCATCGCCGTCGGCGGACGCCTACGTCGGCGGCAAAAACAGCGCCTCAGGCTACATCGCGCACCTGCTGGGCGGTCATAACGCGATTACCTCTGAAAGCGAGTGGCCGACGCTGAGCTGGGAGAGCATCATCGCCGCCAACCCGGATGTGATTGTTGTTTCCAGCCTCGACCGCAACCGCTGGGCGCTGGATAACGCCGACGCGAAAATCCAGTTCCTGAAAACCGATCCGGCGGTCAGCCAGCTCGACGCGGTGAAAAAGGGGCATATCGTGGTGATGGACGGACAGGCGATGAACCCGACCATCCGCACGCTCTATGGCGCGGAGCAGGTGGCGGCACAGCTTGAGAAGCTCGGACTGAACTGATGGCGGACGTCTCTTTAACCGTCACCCGGCGTCTGCCGGCGCTCCTCCTGCTGGCGCTCTCTGTGGTCGTGCTGGCGCTGGTGATCGCGCTGAGCGTGGGCATCGGCGAACTCTCCATTCCGCTGCAAACCACCTTTGCGGCGGTGACCAATAAGCTCGGACTGACGGCCGTGCCGCTTAACCGCATCCATGAGACGGTTATCTGGGATTTTCGTCTCAGCCGGGCGCTGGTGGCCGCGTGTAGCGGCGCGGGCCTCGCCATTTGCGGCGCGGTGCTGCAAAGCCTGCTGAAAAACGCGCTGGCGGAACCCTACGTGCTCGGCGTTTCCGCCGGCGCGTCGACCGGCGCGGTGTCGGTCGTGGTGCTCGGCATCGGCAGCGGGGCGGTATCGCTCTCCGCGGGCGCGTTTACCGGCGCGTTCGCCGCGTTCGCGTTCGTGGCGCTCCTGACCAACGGCGCGCGAGGCGGCAATGAGCGCACCATCCTGGCGGGCGTCGCCGCCTCCCAGCTTTTCAACGCGATTACCGCCTATACCATCAGTACCGCCGCCAGCGCCCAGCAGGCGCGCGACGTGATGTTCTGGCTGCTCGGCAGCTTCAGCGGCGTGCGCTGGCCGGAATTTCAGCTGGTGCTGGCGGTTGTCGTCCTTGGGCTGGCGGTCTGCCTGTGGCACGCCAAAGCGCTGGACGCCTTTACCTTTGGCGATGACGCCGCGGCGTCGCTCGGCATTCCGGTCGGTTACGTGCGCCTGATCCTCTTCGCGGTGACGGCGCTGATGACGGCGGCCATCGTCAGCATGGCGGGCTCGATTGGTTTTGTCGGGCTGGTGGTGCCGCACGTGATGCGCTATTTCTTCGGGCCGCTGCATCGCCGGTTGCTTATCGCCTGCGCGATGATGGGCGCTATCCTGATGGTGCTGGCGGATATCGCCTCGCGTACGCTGATAGCGCCGCAGAGCCTGCCGGTGGGCGTGGTCACCGCGCTGGTCGGCGTACCGTTCTTTGCGGTGATCCTGTATCGCTCAAGGAGATTCTCATGAGCATCCGCGCGGAAAACATCAGCTGGTCGGCAGGCAAAAAACGCATCGTGAATAACGTGTCGCTGAGCGTGCCGACCGGGCAGACGCTCGGCCTGCTCGGCCCCAACGGCTCCGGGAAATCGTCGCTGCTGCGCATTCTCGCCGGGCTTCGCCGCCCGGATGCGGGCAGAGTGCTGCTGGATGAGGGCGATATCGCGCGGTTGTCCAGGAAAAAGCTGGCGCAGCGCGTGGCGTTCGTTGAACAGCACGCGATGACCGACGCCAACATTCGCGTGCGCGACGTGGTGAAGCTTGGGCGGATCCCGCACCATTCGCCGCTCTCGTCCTGGACTCACCAGGATGACGAAATAGTGCGCCAGGCGCTGGAGCGCGTGGACATGTTCGACCGTCGCGACGACGGATGGCAGCATCTTTCCGGCGGCGAGCGGCAGCGCGTACATATCGCCCGCGCGCTGGCGCAGTCGCCCGGCGAGATTCTGCTGGATGAGCCGACCAACCATCTCGATATTCATCACCAGATGCACCTGATGCGCCTCATCAGCGAGCTGCCGGTGACGAGCATTGTGGCGCTGCACGATCTCAACCACGCCGCGATGTTCTGCGATGCGCTGATTGTGATGCAGGGCGGCCAGGTGGTGGCGAGCGGCACGCCGGATGAGGTGCTGACGGAGGCGATGCTGCGCCAGGTCTTCAAGGTGGATGCGCGTATTGAGGTTTCACCCCATCACGGCAAGAAGCACATCCACTTTGTGTAACCAGAAACCGTAACGTAAAACGGCCCCGTAAAGGGGCCGTTTTGTTTTCGCAGAGGCGCAGGGACGTTACTCGTTGCCCCACTGATTCAGGAAGTTCGCAATCTCATCGATATGCGCTTCAGGGATCCCCGCTTCGCGGGCCATCTCATGCTGCGCTTCTTCGCTGATCTCTTCGTTGTTCATCAGTCGGGTGATTAACAGCTGAAAGTAGTGCGCCAGGCGATCGCGCTCCGCATCGCTTACCGGCAGCTCTGTTTCCGTCGCGTACTCGTCAGCGATGTCATAAAACTTGATAGGAATATCATTACTCATAGGGCGTTCCTGATGGTGGTGTTTATGCCTGTCAGTACAGGGCGTTATGAGTAAGATAGTACCATTTCTGGCTGCGCGCTGGCGCGGAAAATGGCGAAGCGGGGTCAGTAATAATCTTACAAATCGCGATTGACCTTCATGCCCTGAGCAAGCGTTTGTTCGGAAATCATTTCAAAAAATGCTGTAAATGTGTCGCTTAGCCTGTAAAGGTTTCCGCACTCATCTTGCTCGGGTATTTCAAACTGTTGAAGGGTATCTTCCGCATGCAGATGCGTTCTGTCCCAGTAAAACAGGCCTTTCTGGTGTTCCCCATTCAGCAGCAAAAAATAGTTGCCGCCCGGATCGTCGCCGATGATTAATTTGCTGTCGATAAAATCCAGTTCGCTTAATAGCTCATCGTTATTATAAATGACATCATAATAATCGTTTTTCGTTTGCATCCCAAACAGGGCATTAAAAGCAATCGCGCCCTCATCGACACCGCGATACGCTAAATTACAGTAATCCGGGCTTTTAACCACAAAGCCATTATTTAACAGAAGGAACGTTTTATAATCTTCTGGCAAGCTGATGCGGTATGTCTTTTCCAGGCGCTGGATGTCGGCTTCTGTAATCATTTTCCCACAGGAGACTGGCATGGTTTTTCCTTCTCTGAATTAGGGTTACTGGCAGAGTCAATCTACCAGGAAAGATTTTATCTTGACGGATAAAAATAATTTCACGCCAGATAGCTTTAAAATACTATAAAAATGCCGTTTCGCTACTGCCTGTTTTCATCAACTGCAACCCATTGAATTTCAATCCCAATCCGTGTTCGGGATCCACATCGACAGAAAACATAAATCCAAAGCTTTTTTCCGTCTCGGGAGAAAGATAAATTTTTATCAGGAGCAGATTTTTTGCAGCGCAACCATACACTCGCTGACAGTATTCCCTGGCTTCCTCAGTAATCTTCACAAGAAAACTATTTTGCTTCTCAATAAGAAAATCAATATCAGCTTGGTATTTTTTATCGACTGTATCAGCATCCAGATTTATGCACTGGACAGGGCTTTCGCCGAACGCCGACAACACCAGGTCAACGGAAATTCCTTCATCATCCTCATAAAATGTCAGTTCTGGAGCTGCCATAAAATGCCTTTCTCTTTATCGTTTACGCTGTTGATAAGCGCAGGACCCGGATTTGTGATAAACGTTTCATAGTAAGCATCACACGGAGAAGAGTGGCAACTGAAAACCTGAAATTATCGGCCATAATATATATATTTAACATAAGATAGATTGCGCGCACTAATAAAAAACCCTTTGCGCGCCGCCACATCTCCCTCCAGACCGTAACATTCGCCTGCCATTTACGATACACTTGCGCCACTTTTCATTCCCGCTGTCTATGCAACCACATGGCGTCGCCAGCCGGTACAAACGCCAAAACACCGCGGGAAAACAAACCGGAGAGATCATGCTTGAAAAACTGCGTACCCGTGACGGGAAAAAATTTCTGACGGCGCTGGTGATCGTCTTCATCACCGTACTGACGGTCGTCTCCCGCGTCACGTTTGAAGGTGTTGAAGAGCAGTACAACATGCCGATGGAGCACTGGAGCGCGTCGATGTTTATCATACAGGGCGCGTGGGTGCTGATTTACAGCGTGCCGTTCTCGTTTATCATCTCGCTTCCCTTCGCGTTCTACTTTCTGGGGCCAAAGGACGATCGCGGCTGAGTTTGCGTTCGGGCGGGTTTTATTGCCGCGCTGAATGGACTGGCGCGAATTGTCATGATCATTTTACAAAACAGCGCTTGCCCGATAACCGGGCGCTCACTATTCTTTTGCCGATGATAACGACCGCAGGCTCCGCTTACACAAAAAACCGGCAACTGAAAGCAACCCTGCTTTTGGTCATTGCCTGTTGCGTGATGCTGATTTGCCTGACCCAGCGCGCCAGCATTCTGCACCAGATGCAGGTCAAAGCGGCCGCGCTCAGTCTCAGCGCGCCAGACAGCGGCCCGGAGGCGACCACGCCGTCGCTCTCCCCCTGTGAACTCAGCGCGCACTCGCTGCTTGCCGCGCAGCCGCTCCACTTCGACACTATCCTTCTCTGGCCCGGCCTGCTGGTTATCCTGCTTGCCGTGCTGATCGCGGTGAACGTCCGCGCCCTGCCGGATGCGATCCCCCGCCCTCCACAACGGCGAATACACCTTAAAAACTGCGTGTTCCGTGAATGACTGACCGGGTTCGTCCTGTTCGGTTAATTATTCATGGAGAAAACAGATGAAAATGCTTTTCAGGAGCCTGTGGCTTCTGGTGCTTAGCGTGTCTGCGGCCTGGGCTGCGGACAGCGGCTGGCTGCCACCGGCGCAGCCTTCACATGCCCATATTCAGCTACGCAGCGGCGCGCCCGCCGACGGCAAAGTGCGTCTGCTGCTGGCTATCACGCTCGATAAAGGCTGGAAAACCTACTGGCGCACGCCCGGGGACGGCGGGTTCCGGCCCGTTATCGACTGGTCAACACCAGCGCAGACCACCTGGCACTGGCCGCAACCGGCGCTGTTTGCCGATAAACCTGACAACGTGTCGCTTTCGGTTCCGCAACTGGAAACGGACGGCGACACGCTCACGGCGCATTTCACGGCCCTCAACGATCGTGGCGAGCCTGCGGACGCCCACCGTATTCAGGCGGTTTCGCTGGTCCTCAGTAGTGGGGCCACCAGCCAGCAGATGACGGTAAAACCTGACGGCGCGCCGCTGTTCTGGCAGGCCGTCGCGGTGGCGCTGCTCGGCGGGCATAAACGGGTGCTGGTGGATATCACCGCGGACTGGTGCCGGAACTGTAAGGTCAATGAAGTCATGGTACTGCGCCGCCCGGATGTTGTAAAAGCGCTGCAACAGAGTGACGTTGTGCTGCTACAGGGCAACTGGAGCAAGCCATCTTCGGAAATTGAAACATTTTTGCGCCGCCACGGCGCAGGCGGCATTCCGTTTAACGCCGTTTTCGGCACCACGACACCTGATGGCGAGGCGCTCTCTTCGCTGCTGAATAAAACGGAACTGCTGGGCGCGCTGGATAACGCCGGCGCAGCCCTCTCTCAGACGATGAATAAGGACAGACAATGAAAAAGTTACTGATGGCGGGCGCGCTGCTCGCCGCGTTCCATGCGCAGGCTGATGATTTACCGGAGCCAGTAAAACAGATGGAGAAACAGGGCATTACGATTATCAAACCTTTCACCGCGCCGGGCGGCGTTCAGGCGTGGCTTGGTAAATATCAGGACACCGGCGTGACGCTCTACCTGACGCCGGACAAAAAGCATGTCATCACCGGCTATATGTATGACGCGCAGGGCAATAATCTCAGCGAAAAGCTGATTAACGACGAGCTGTACATCCCGGCGGGCCGCGAAATGTGGAAAACGCTGGATCAGGCGAAGGGCATTCAGGAAGGCAGCGAGCAGGCCGCCTGCAAGGTAGTGGTGTTCGCCGATCCGTTCTGCCCTTACTGCCATAAGTTCTGGGAGCAGGCGCAGCCGTATCTCAAAGATAAGAGCATCAGCCTGAAAACGCTGCTGGTAGGCGTGATCCGCCCGGAGAGCGGGCGCTATGCCGCGGCGGTGCTGGCCTCCGACGACCCGCAAAAAACCTGGCAGGATCTTGAAAGCTCAGCCGGTAAGACCAAACCGGCGCTGCCGGAGAAAACCTCCCCCACGGCTTTTAAGCAGATCCAGTATAACCAGCAGTTAATGGCGCAACTGGGCGCGAACGGGACGCCGGCCATTTACTATCTCAATAAAGACCGGCTGCTCCAGCAGATTGTCGGCCTGCCGAACGCGGAGCAGATGGCCGATCTGGTGGCGTGTAAGTAATGAAAAAGGGCCGCCTTTACGGGTGGCCCTTCACCGCAACGCTAAGCCCGGCTTCGTGGCGCTACAAATTCTCCTCATAAAGGATAGTTTCCCGGATCGTTTCGAGCGCCTTGCGCAGGGTCTCCAGCGGTAGAGAGCCGAGCGCGAGCCGTATCGCGTGGGGCGTATGGAATGAAGCGCTGAACGGCTCACCGGTGGACACCGAAATCTTTTTCTGCAGCAGTTTTTGCGCCACCTGCTCGGCCCGCACGCCTTCCCTGAGCGGCAGCCAGAGAAAATAGGACGACGGGTGGCTCATCACCTCCAGCGGGGCCAGCGCCTCTCTGGCGATACGCTGGCGCGTCCGCGCGTCGCGCCTTTTCAGCACTTCAAACCGGTTCGCCGTGCCGTCACGCAGCCAGTCGCATACCAGCGTCGTCATCAGCGCAGGCGTATTCCAGGCAGTGGCGCGAATGGTGCGCTCGAACGCGCTCAGATATAGCGACGGACAGACCACCGCCCCCACGCGCAGGCCCGTCGCGATATTTTTGGAAAACCCCGTCACATACACCGTTCTTTCGGGCGCCAGCGCCGCGAGCGGCACCGGCGCGGGCTTAACCAGCCAGGCGTACGGCGCGTCTTCAATCAGCAACAGATCGTGCTGCCGGGCCATCGCCACCAGCGCGCGTCGCTGGCGCGGCGTCAGTACCCAGCCGAGAGGGTTATGCAGCGTCGGCATCGTGTAAACCGCCCGCACGCGACGCTTTTCGCAGAGCGCCTGCAACGCCGCGAGATCGGGCCCCTGCGGCGTGCACGGCACCGCCACCAGTTCAAGATGACAAAGTTGGGCGACCACTTTAAAACCAGGGTAAGTGAGCGCGTCCACCGCCACGACATCGCCGGGCCGCAGCAGGCTCATTGCCGTCACGGCGAGGCCATGCTGCGCGCCGCTCACCACCAGCACATTCTCCGGCGCAGTATTCAGCCCTGTGCCCGCCAGATACGCGGCGATAGTCTCTCTGTCTTTCGCGCGCCCGGCGTGAGGCTGATAACGTAACAGCGCCTCGATATCCCCGGCCGAAGCAAGCTGGCGCAACGCGTCGCGCAGCCGCTCTGCCTGCCCTGGCAGCGCGGGATAGTTAAAACTCAAATCCAGCGCATCGGCCGCCACGGCATGCTGATCGATACCCAGCCCCGGCGGCAGCGCGATATCCCGCACAAAAGTGCCCCGCCCCGTTTCACCGCTCACCAGCCCCATCGCCTCCAGCTCGGCGTAAACGCGCGTCGCCGTCGCAAGCGAGACATGGTGTTCGGCCGCCAGCCGCCGGTGCGTCGGCAGCTGAGCGCCTGCGATTAATTCGCCGCTGCGGATCGCCGCGGCATAGCGATCGACCAAGGTTTTGTAGCGCGCTTTCACAGCAATGTATCCATGACAATATTTTGATTGTCCTGAATCTAGCGCTCTACACTGGCTGCCGTCAACGTGAGCGATCTGATCAGGAGAGTGTTATGGAAAATCCGCCCCGTCCGGGCCCGTGGGCAGGCTGGCTGAATGGCCTGCTGGGGGTTATTATTTTCAGCGGTTCGCTGCCGGCCACGCGCGTCGCTGTGGTAGATTTCTCGCCGTTTTTTCTGACGTTCGCCCGCGCCACCATCGCGGGCGGCCTGGCGCTGCTGCTGATTATGTTGCGCCGGGAAACGCGCCCGACGCGACGACAGGCGGCGTCGCTTGCCATCGTCTGCGCAGGCGTGGTGGTGGGCTTTCCGCTGCTGACCGCGCTGGCGCTTCAGCATGTGACCTCCGCGCATTCGATGGTGTTTATCGGTCTGCTGCCGCTGGCGACGGCGCTCTTTGGCGTGCTGCGCGGCGGCGAACGCCCCCGTCCGATCTTCTGGGTTTTCTCGATACTGGGCAGCCTGCTGGTAGCGGGTTTTGCCCTCTCTGGCGATGTGCGGGTCTCGTTACAGGGCGACCTGCTGATGCTGGCCGCCGTGGCGTTGTGCGGGTTAGGGTATGCGGAAGGCGCGGCGTTGTCGCGCCAGCTCGGCGGCTGGCAGGTGATCGGCTGGGCGCTGATCCTCGCGCTGCCGCTGATGCTGTGCGCCGCCTGGGTGACGCGGCCCGCCACGTTCAGCGCGGTGGCGCCTGCCGCCTGGGTGTCGCTGGGATATGTGTCGCTGTTCAGTATGCTGGTCGGCTTTATATTCTGGTACCGGGGGCTTGCCGCGGGCGGGATCGCCGCCGTCGGGCAGCTTCAGCTCTTACAGCCGTTTCTCGGCCTCGCGCTCGCCGCGACGCTGCTTAATGAACATGTCAGCCCGCTGATGCTGGCCGTGACGCTGGGGGTGATCCTCTGCGTGGCGGGCTCGAAGAAATTCGCGCGCTGATGGGCGCTTTAATAAGGAAATACCATGTTTAAGGGTCTCGCCGCTTTTCCGCTGACGCCGCTTATTAACGGCAAGCCGCATGAAAAAACTTTTGTGTCGCTGATTGAAAATCTGACGGCGGCGCAGGTGGATATTATTGCCCCGCTCGGCTCCACCGGCAGCTACGCCTACCTTTCCCGTGAGCAACGCGCCCGCATCACGGCGCTGACGACGGACGCGGCAGGCGACATTCCGGTTATTACCAGCATCGGCGCGCTGCGTCTGGAGGAGATGCTGGATCTCGCCGATGACGCCCAGCGCGCCGGCGTGCGTGGGCTGCTGGTCTCGCCGCTCTCCTATCAGCCGCTCAGCCAGGAAGAGGCATACCGGCTCTATGAGCGTGTCGCGCACGCGGTTTCGGTACCGCTGTGCATTTATGATAATCCGGCCACCACGGGCTTCACCTTTACCCGGGAGTTACTCTGCGCCGTGGCGCGCCTGCCCAATATCGGCTCGATTAAACTCAGCCCGTTCAGCGATGCCGCCCAGGCGGCCGCGAAAATCCCCGCCCTGCGTCGCGAGATCCCCGCCACCGTCACCCTGGGCACCAGCGGCGATCCGCAGGCCGCCGGGGCGCTGCTGGCCGGGGCCGACGTGTTCTATTCGGTCGCCGCCGGGCTCTGGCCACGCGATATCCGCGCGCTGACTGACGCCGCGCTGGCGGGCGACGAGACTCAGGCCGCCGCGCTCAATGAGAAGTTTGAGCCGCTGTGGGCCTTGTTTCGCCGTTACGGCAGTTTGCGGGTGATCGCGGCGGCCGCGGAGCTGTCCGGGCGCGCCGCCGCGCCCTGCCTGCCGGAGCCGCTGCTGAGCCTGCAGGGCGAGGCGCGCGCGCAACTGCAGACGGCGCTGGCGCAACGGGACTATCGCTGAGTCGTCAGACATATTCGTAAAAAAGAATATGTTATTGACGCCACACGTTGAGCGATCCACACTGCCCTCCACGATTCAGGGAGGGCTACATGACGTCATTCACACCGCTACAGCTGTTTAAACTGCTCGCTGACGACACCCGGCTGCATCTGACGCTGCTGCTGCGCGCCCAGGGCGAGCTGTGCGTTTGCGAGCTTTCGGCCACGTTAAACCTCTCCCAGCCCAAGATCTCCCGTCACCTGGCGTTGCTGCGCGACAGCGGTCTTCTCTGCGATCGCCGCGACGGCAAATGGATCCACTACCGGCTTTCGCCGCACATGCCCGCCTGGGCTGCCGCAGTGATTGAGCAGGCGTTTTTATGCCAGCGGGAGAGCATCGCGTCTCTGGTCGCGCAGAGCGCATCACACGACAGACGTTGCGGCTAAAATTCCTTTTTACACATATGTATTAGCATATTTGTTAAGTATTTTTCCGGCGCAAAAGCCGTAGTTTTTCAGTCAAGGAGAGCGGTATGTTTCTGGCAGGTGCGATTTTCATCCTGACCCTGGTTCTGGTTATCTGGCAGCCGAAAGGACTCGGCATCGGCTGGAGCGCGTCGGCGGGCGCGGCGCTGGCGCTGCTCACCGGCGTGGTGCAGATCAGCGATATTCCCGCGGTGTGGGATATCGTCTGGAACGCCACTGCGACGTTTATCGCCGTGATTATCATTAGTCTGCTGCTGGATGAGTGCGGCTTCTTCCGCTGGGCGGCGCTGCACGTAGCGCGCTGGGGCAACGGTAAAGGAACCCGGCTGTTTACCTGGATAATTTTACTGGGCGCCATGGTGGCGGCGCTGTTCGCCAATGACGGCGCGGCGCTGATCCTGACGCCCATCGTTATCGCGATGCTGCTGGCGCTGGGCTTCAGCCGCGGCGCGACGCTGGCGTTTGTGATGGCGGCAGGCTTTATCGCCGATACCGCCAGCCTGCCGTTGATGGTCTCGAATCTGGTGAATATCGTGACGGCGGATTTTTTCTCGCTCGGCTTCAGCGATTATGCCGCCGTGATGGTGCCGGTGAACCTCGCCTCGGTAGCGGCTTCACTGGTGATGCTGCGCCTCGTTTTCCGCAAAGGCATTCCGGCGACATACGATCGTGAAAAAATCAGCGCGCCGCAGACGGCGATCCGCGATCGGCGCACCTTCATGACCGGCTGGCTGGTGCTGGTGTTGCTGCTGGTGGGCTTTTTCGCGCTGGAGCCGCTCGGCGTGCCGGTGAGTCTGGTCGCCGCCGTGGCGGCGGCATTACTCTGGCTGGTCGCGCGTCAGGGACACGTTATCGATACGCGCAAGGTGCTGAAAGGCGCGCCGTGGCAAATCGTCATTTTCTCGCTGGGCATGTATCTGGTGGTGTATGGCCTGCGCAACGCCGGGCTGACCGGTTATCTCTCCGCCCTGCTTAACGTCTTCGCGCAGCACGGGATCTGGGGGGCGACGCTCGGGACGGGCGTTCTGACCGCCGCGCTCTCTTCAGTGATGAATAATATGCCGACGGTGCTGGTCGGCGCGCTCTCCATCGACGGCAGCGCCGCCACGGGCCTCGTTAAGGACGCCATGATTTACGCGAATATCATCGGCTGCGATTTAGGCCCGAAAATAACGCCAATCGGCAGCCTCGCCACGCTGCTGTGGCTGCATGTGCTGGCGCAGAAAAATATTGTGATTAGCTGGGGCTATTACTTCCGGGTGGGCATTGTCATGACCCTGCCGGTACTGCTGGTGACGCTTGCCGCCCTCGCCCTGCGCCTTTCCTTTTAACCTGGTCCAGGGCGCGGCAAAACGCGCCCTGACGGAGAACCCTGATGACACCGATTACGATTTACCATAACCCGGCCTGCGGCACCTCACGCAATACGCTTGGCCTTATCCGCAACAGCGGCGTGGAGCCGACCATTATTCTTTATCTGGAAACGCCGCCGACGCGCGACGAGCTGAAGACACTGATTACGGAGATGGGAATTAGCGTGCGGGCGCTGCTGCGCAAAAATGTCGAGCCGTATCAGGCGCTCGGGCTGGACGATGAGAAAATCAGTGACGAGGCGCTACTGGACGCGATGCTGGCGCACCCGATTCTTATCAACCGCCCGATTGTGGTAACGCCGCTCGGTACCCGGCTGTGCCGTCCGTCAGAAGCGGTGCTGGCTCTTCTGCCCGATCCGCAGCAAGGCCCGTTTACCAAAGAAGATGGCGACGTTGTCATTCCGCCTGCGCCCTGATGCAATTGGGCCTTTAGCAACCTGGCAACAGCCACCGCCCAGTCGCGATGCCTTTCCGACGTCTTCTTCGTTTAACGTTCAGTTCACTCAGGTGACAAATGCGGTAAACAGTTCAGTAAGGCGCCGGATAAATGCGTACAGCCGCCAGACGCTGCGCCTCATAATGACCGGCTGACCTGCTGAATCGCACATCACCCTCACCGTTTCCTGCTTCTGGTCGGTCGGCGTCATATCGGCCCGGAGCCAGCTGTAAAGCTTCTTTGTCGGGTATGGCTTCTGACGCCCTGACTGCTTCAATTTTAAATGCTTAAAAGCAACGCTTATTACGCTTTTGCACACCCCGAGTAAATCGCCACCAATGCATTCTCGTTGTTTGTTGATCCAGTGGCAGTTTAAAATGTACGCATTTGAATTAATAAATATCCTTACTCTCTTTAATAAACCTGACAAGATACAAAAACAAACACTGGATTGTATATTAATACATATTTTTAACCCCTCTAATACACAGGCGTTTATATATTAGTGATCTGGAGCTTCAATAGCAGGATCGTATACTAATGGAAATTATGAAAGGGAGGGTTATATGAAAATGAATATTTTGAAAGCCTTTATTGGGTTAAGCGTCTTATCATCAGCATATGCATTCTCCGCAAATACAATTTCTTTGAATTTTGCCCAGGGCGCCATTCCTGGCGCTGACCACATAAGAGGGGGGAACATTCAATTAATGCATGATATTGACAGCATCGGTGTGGCTGGCGCGTTTACCTGGATTGAGAAAACGAAAAGCGACAATTACGGAAAGATAAAATATGCTTCCGCTTCTCTGGGGCCAACGTTTAAGCTTTCAGACGCGATCACCAGTTACGGCCAGGCAGGCATCGCATGTGGTTCAAAATTCAAGGGAAGCCAGACAGAGCAAACTTATGGCCCCTCGCTAAGCGCAGGGATTAACGTACGGGCGAATAGCTACTTATCTTTCAATGCAGGCTATGAAGCGGGCTGGATCGAACATAAACAAATTAATATTCTTTATACTGGCTTTGGGTTCTCATTTTAATAAACCATATATCACCATTAATTTTAATAAGCTCTCAAAATGTACGACGCCAAAGCGATAATCACCATGAAAGATAAAATAATATCAAAACCCAGCCGCAAATCTATAACCAAAGTATATGTTGTTACTGAAAACTATTATTTTTATTATGGTGTAAAGTGTCTGATTGAGGGCCATGTGCATTTGAGAGACAATTTAAAATTAGCAGAAAAATCATCAAAAATGCCGGATTTGATTTTTCTCGTGAGCGCTACAGAAAAAAAGATATTAATAACCGATAACTACCTGCATTGTTACATAATATCTCAGTGCTGCTTAAAAAACACTCTGGTGCTACCATCAAATTATAATGCCCCAACGTACCTTGAATGTTTCGGGGAGTTTTACGATAAAAAATCAGAACATTACGAAAAGGTTTTAAAAAGATTATCCCCAAGAGAAACGATGCTTTTATCTTTATTTTCCTCAGGAATAACAGATGATACCATTTCTACCAAACTACAAATACATAAAAAAACAATCAGCGCTCACCGTCAAAGTATTTTAAGCAAACTTAATCTAAAAAACCGGCATGAGCTTTATTTATTCGCATTTGCATCCAAAGGCGATTCCTTATGATACTTAAAGCCTTAGTTCTTATTATCACGGCGATTGTTCTTGCGTTCATGATTGTGCTTATGTTTTATTTAAACTATAAGCACAATGAAAAAAAAGATATCAGCGCCAATAAGAAAAGTTTTTTAAGAAAGCTTTTGCTCCCGCCTGAATAATCTAAAACTTACTGGGAAGGTTTTTCATGTCGATTAACCTTCCTCTGTTTATCTTAATATACCCACCATTACATAACTCCTTGAGGATCTTATTTAACGAACTGCGGGAAATGCTGCTCCTCGACAAAATAAATTTAAATATAGATATTTCACTCCTCTCTCCGACTGGATAGCCCCAGATTATCTCCAGATTATCTCCAGATTATTTTTTATTATATTATAGGAGCTTTTAGAGCTAAATCTGGTATCGCGACAAAAGAAATCCATTGCGTAATCACATACCAGGAAATACATTTCTTTCCATAACGAATTATTATCAATTATTTGAATAAACGTGTTTCCGCTCATCTCCAGGAGCACTGACTCCGTCGATGTTTTGAAATAATGAAAGGAGCGATAATCAATAACTGACATCGCGCCAATCACTGTTGGCTCCTCAATAGATAATATAAGAATATCATCCACAATCCTGTACAGATCTAATTTACCTTCAAGAAGTATATAGACATATTTTTTATCATGTACGTCAATGTTAATCCGTTGATTAGCAGCAGCCAAAACTTTTTTGCACCCATTCACGTTTTCAGTACAGGTGACAATAACATCAATTAATGTTTTATTTGTATAAATTCTCATCGCCATTACACTAAGTAAGCTATGCGGATTAGCGTCTCATGATATGTTTTTAATTCATGCAGACAAGTCCAAATTTACACAAAATAACACTCAAAATAGTACAAATATAGAGACACTTATTTTAATGCCACTACTAATATTGGTAGTAAAAATTTCACCCTTACGCTCACCCAGGGCATGGCAATAAAATAACCCCTACGATAGCGTCAGGGGTTGCAAGTAAAGAATTTTTACCTTTTTTTGCTGGAAAAGTTTCTGACAAATGGAATAGAGTGACGGCTCAGGTATGCCTGCACATTGAGGTCAACATGGTATATCTAAAAAATGACGCAATGCACACCTGGGTAGCGCATTGCGTCTCTCTTAAAATTATTTATTTGCAAACCTTTATATCCATCTCACCGCTATTAAACTGTTAATTACCCAATTCGATTAGCAGCAGGAGCCCATTGCAGAGGAAAATCTTTTGAGCATAAAGCCGGTTCTGTACTGACGATATCAATCTGCACGAGCCCATATTTAACAAAAGGATCTGAGCTTAAAAATTCCTCAACCACCTGGATGTCTTCTGAATTGAAAAGGATATACCCGCCGCCCCCGTTTTTCAGAGGCCCTGCAAGGATGATCAATCCTTGAGCAAAGCCTTCAACAAGCCATGCTTTATGCTCGTCAAAATGCATTTTAATTTCATCAGGCGTGTATAAATACGATAACGTTACTGAATGCAACATATTATAACCCTATAATTAATTGAGGTTTTCAATAATCAATGGAATCTGCGAGAAAGCACTGTCTATCTGGTCCTGCCTAATTTCGGCGCCGCGCGACATGCCTTCCGCCCGTATATACTGCACAGACTTGACCCCCAGAAAGTTAAAGAAACTTTCCAGATACCGCTCCTGAAAATCCATATCTTCAAGAGGAAGATCTTTGTAAAACCCCCCACGGCAGGATGCAATAATCACCGTTTTATCTTTTACTAATCCGATCGGGCCATGTTCGGTATAGCGAAAGGTTTTACCTGGCTGAGCAATCCGGTCAAGCCAGGATTTAAGTTGACTGGCAACAGAGAAGTTGTACATTGGCGCACCAATAACAACGACATCGCTGGCAAGAAACTCATTCACTAACATGTCAGAAAACTGATGTTCTTTCGTGACGTTTTCGGAAAAAAAGATATCGCCCGAATCAGGCCGAAACCCCATTGCAATATCCCAGTTCATTTGCTGAATTTCGTCTTTAATTAAATCACGATAAGATACCTTTTCGACCCAAAAAGCTTCCCTGATGCTACGCACGATTTCCTGAGATAACTGTCGAGAAATTGAGTCTTCGCCTGCGATACTTGAATCAATATGTAGTATTTTCATGACGCACCAGCTTCTTATTGGATGAAAGTTCCTCAGCCGCATCGCTAATGACTCGGACAATATCATCAGGATGTGAGATCATAGACAGATGTCCGGCATTTATCTGTTTTGTAGTAGCATGACTTTCTTTTGCAAATTGTCGCTGGACATCCGGGCTTAATGCCTGGTCATTTTCAGTTAATACATACCAGACAGGCTTTTCATGCCAGGCCGCATGAATTATTTTTTCGCTAAAAGCGGATGCAGCAATGGGTTGCTGGACTGAAGCCAGTATTCGGGCCTGAGATTGCGGTATATCATTGGCCATTACTTGCTGGAATATTTCTGGTTCATCCAGCCAAATCAGACCATTTTCATCCGGCCGAAACGCGGGAGGTGAGTTATGATGGCGCGCCAGCGCATCTGCTGCTGACTCGCCGCTGTCAGGTAATATTGCAGACAGATAAACCAGCCCTTTAACCCTGGGATCATTTCCGGCTTGCGTTATTACCGCGCCGCCCCAGGAATGACCTACAAGCAGGACATTGCCTTTTTGCCTGGCCAGAACTCGTTCCGTTATTGTTACATCTTCTTTCAAAGACGTAAGTGAATTTTGTACAGCCGTAACGTGATAGCCCAGCGCCTGCAACTTTCCTGTCACTGCGTTCCAGCACGAACCATCAGTAAAAGCCCCATGCACGAGCACGATATTATTAATTTTCACATCACCCTCCTGAGCGTGAGTGACTGATGCGATGCATAAACCAGCCATCAGGAAACTCCTGCGTAATAGCTGTCGCAAAACGTGATTCATCAGAGAACTCCATGAATGATTTACCGCCTGAGTCTATCTGAGTGCACAAATGCGTATGAAGTGTCCGGAGTGACATATAAGATGTAAAATCAGACATTATTAAGAGTGGAACACAATGCGTATTGCTCTTGTTGCCGTGCCGGGTAGCATGCGTTCAGCGCTGGCTGGATTAACAGACATATTCTGGCTTGCCAGCCATGTGGTGATGAACAACCCTGTGTTGAACCGTAATGCGGATGCGTCAGCTCCGCTGTTTTCAACCCACATCGTTACCGCGGATGGGCTACCCGTGGAAGACGCGCAAGGCCGTCTGATTCAGGCTGACGCCGCTTTCTCGATGGATAAGGAATTTGACCTTATCGTCGCTACCGGAATGCGGCTTGATGAGCACCGCTATCCCGTTGATGTGGAAGCAATCAATGTAGCGGCGAAATGGATAAAACGTCACCACTCTTGCGGGGGGCGTGTCGCCGGTGTGTGTGCCGGCGGATTTATTCTCGCAGAGGCTGGGCTGCTCAATGGTCGAAACTGCGCCACAACCTGGTGGTTGTTCCATACGTTTAGAGAACGGTATCCGGCTGCAAAGCCTGCATGGGGTAAAACGCTTGTAGAAGATGGTACTGTTATCACTTCCGGCGGACCGCTTTCATGGATAGACCTCGCATTAAATGTGGTTAGCGCTTTTGCGGGGCCGGAGGCCGCAAAGCTCACCACGGATATGGCAATAGCGGATGGCCAGCCGCTGTCACAGCATTTATATGCTCCCAGGGGATTCCTTAATTCGGTGCATCCGTTGCTGATGCAGGCTGAACATCTGGTGCGTTATGGCAACCCATCGATTACCGTTGAACAGCTGGCAGCGGCGCTTAATATGACCACCCGAACTCTTCATCGAAAAATTCGCGACCTGTTACATGAGAGCCCTAAAAATTTCATTATCAGAGTTCGTATCGAGATGGCGACAAGGATGCTGGAAGACTCGGCGAAGACCGTACAGCAGATAGCTATTGAGTGCGGTTATAGCGATGAAGGCGCGTTTCGTCGCGCTTTTAACGCCGTAACGGGCATGTCGCCCATGCTGTATAAAAAATGGTTTAAAAATCGCAGCCTGTGACTTCGGTGCGGTTGGATACGCGTTTTATCATTCCCCCCCATTCGCCCGGCAGTGCAAAATATTCCCCTCTCTGGTTTACCCGCACCGGCAAAGATATCCGTGACGGGCCACAGGCGAAACAGGGCCTCATCGACTGCGTATAAGTGGTTTTCACGGTATGCCGCGGCGCCATCGGGAACGTCAGCCGCCATCAAGGATGTACTCCACGAAAATATGGGTTACAACGAATCGTTATGCCGTGTGTCAGACGGTGTGCTGGCTCTGTGCCCAATCCGCAGCCAGGCCCGCTTACCTGAGAAAAGGACAAAGTTGTGCGTGGGTATAAGTAAGAACGACAGGCGGTGGATGAGACCGCCGTCGGAGAGTGGCGCAGCGCCGCGAAATGCAGTTTTACAACCGGCTTGCGATATTCTGCAGAACGGTCATCTCTTCCTGAGAAAACTGCTTAGTGCCGCCGCGCAGCGTATTGAGCGTGATGTGCCACGGATTACCACGACTGATAACCACTTTTGAGCGGATATCATAGTGCTGCGTCGCGAAATCCTCAGTGAGGAGCTTTTCCACCGGCGACAAATCGGCGTAGACCGTTGAGCCGCCAGGCCCTGCCGCGAAGCGGGCCGGGTGCGAGGCAAGACCGGATTCCAGCTGTGTTTTCGCCTTCGCCGGATCTTTCACCACCTTGTTATTGGTCTCTTCGAAAAACTTATTCACTTTATTACGCACTTTCACGGCTTTTTTGACGGTTTCCAGAAAGCGTTTGTTGTTCGCCGTCTGTCTGTCCGACAACGTATTGCGCAGGAGCACCAGCACCCCGCCCACGACGCCGCAAACACCCCCTGCGGCCAGAAATGCGGTGCGCACGCCCAGAGACGAAGCCGCGTTTGCCGCGGCGCTACCGGATGTGACCGTCGCGGCGACACCGGCGGACGCGCCAAACATCCCGCCGAGCCCTGTGATAATTTTACCGGCAAAATCATAGCTGATTTTAGTGGCTTCATTATAAATGTTGCCCCCGCGCCCGCCCATGCGAGGAACGCGGGTATTATACCGGTCAAAGAACTGGCGGTTATTCTGAATAGTATTATTCGGTCCGGAATTGAGTAATCCCATTTCCAGATCGCGCCCGCCGTTATTGACGCCAACAGGGCGGGAGCTGGCCAGTAATTGCTCATAGCTATACATCACGCTGCGTTCTTCAGCATTTTCAAACTGATACAGCATGTCATCATCGAGTTCATTCACGAAGTCGATAATGGTATGTATTTCTTGTTCATTAAAGTGGGACCGATCGGAAAGAAGGGCATTTATCATGGAGTTAATTTCTGCCATCTTGCCACTCCTTTTTTATCAGAGTTCTTTATTCTGTTTAATATCCCAGCCAGCTTTAGTTTCAGCGCCTTTGGTGCCCTGATTCGACTGTTCCCAGTAATGGAAATTCACTTTCGCGGCCTGGAAGTAGTAATTTACCAGTACCGTATCGGTTTGACCGACGCCGGTAAATTCCGTCCGGGTGACCAGCACATCTTCAAGAACGATTTTTGAATATTCCACCTGCTGACCACCGGCTTTACAGACAGAAAGCTCAACCTTATTGACGTGCTTACCGCTGGCGCAGAACTTAAGGATCGCGGGTGTGCCTTTATCCACAATGGCCTGCACGGCTAAATCCTGAAAGTTAACTTTACCGGCACCGCCGCCGCCACCCACAGCCATATTACCCGGCTGCGCTGCGCCCCAGTTAAAAGAGAGCACATCGATCCAGCTGGAATGGTTAGCATCTTTAGATTCGCCAGTAACGCCTTCCACTTTCAGGAACATATCAATAGCCATGTAATACTCCTTGTTATCAGATAGCAGGTGAGAATTAAGCAGAGCCCGGAGGCAAATAATGCGGTTTCACTGTAAATTTATTCAAAAGGCTAAACAATACCGCCCCGGAAATTAAGACGAATCTCATTCGAATTATTTCCGCGTATATCCTGTATTTGTTTCATTTTTATTGCCGGAGCATTGCCGCTGCAAAAAAAATTAAATGTGCCGTAGCTCACAAAAAAACGCGGCTTGAGCAACAGCAAACGCATAATGACATTGATTAACATTAATAAGGAAAAATTATCATAGCGTTTACCGCTGCGTTTTATTTGAAATAATACGTTATAAAACAATCTTGTTTTACGTCTGGTTTGCCGGGTGAAAAAAATCGCACCTGCGATTTATCTTAAATCCCTTTCTTACTTAGAAAATGAAATATTAACAATGTTATTAGTTACCTTCAAAAATACCGTTTCGTTAATTCAGCAAAATCTTAAATTCGCTGCTATTCCGTCTCCCCCCTAAAAAAGGGGGGAAACTGATATAACGCTAAAGCGCACATCCACCCCGCCGATAAGCAACATGATGCTATTTCAACCGGAAGGAGTTCGGAAAGTGACCACCATCGTACCCACAATGCAGGACAGTTATGCCGTAAGCAGTGATTATTACGCCAGAAAAAAAGGCCAGGAAACGATCGGTATCTCAACCGACAAAACCAGTGCCGTACAGTCCGGCAGTGAAACGCCTGCCAGTGCCGGACAGAGCAAAGAAGATCAAAGTAAAAGTCTGCAAAACATGCTGGCGCAGCGTCGCGCCGTGCTGGAGCAGCAGGCGAACAGCAGCGTGCCGGGCCTCGAGCTGCACAGTGAGATTTCCGATAACTTCGCGGATTTCTCTAAACTCTCCACGCTCTCGTCTCTGGATATGGGCGCCCTGCTCTCCGAAGCGCTGAGCACGCCTGCGGCCAGCACGTCTAACTCAACGACCAGCGATATGGATCTCGCCATGCAGCAGGCCAAGCTGAACTATCTTGTGGCGCAGTATGTGCCGCAGGAAAACCAGGCCAAAGCGCAGGACATCGTCACAGCATGGATGACAAAGAAAACCGCCGCGCAGGATGACGAGATGAAAACGATGACGCAGGCGTTTATCGACATCGCAAAACAGAATGGCGATATGGCGAGTATAAAAGAGTATGAGAATCAGCTCAGTCTGCTGGAGGCTGGTAAGGGTGAATCCCAGAAGGCGCGCAACGGTATGCTTGCCGTGACGGCAACCTCTTCCAGCGCCCCCGAATGGTTTTCCGGCTTCATGCGTAAAGTGAATGAGAGCCAGGATCCCACCCCGGTAAAGCAGCTCGAAAAAGACCATATCGACGCTCTGAAATCGCAGTGGACCACGTTCCTGGCGCGTGTCAGTAAGCATTAAAACCTTGCACCGTCAGAGAGTGTTGTACTGGCGGTGAACCTCTCCTGCCCTTCTGCTGCCCCATCGTCGCCTTACAAAACAAACATCGCGCCTTAAGCCGCGTAGATCGATTTATCCTTGCCGGTCGCGATAGTGTTCGGCAGACGGAACGCCTGGTTGCGCCCGCGGTTTTTCGCAAGATACAGCGCGGTATCGGCGCCGCGAATGAGCACGCTGAACGCGTCTTCACGCCCGTTGCCCCTGACCGTATGACAACCGGCGCTGATGGTGACAATCTGCTCCGGCAGATCCGTTGACGGGTGCGGAAGATGCTTTTCCCTGACCATACTGACGGCCCGCTGCGCCAGCGCCAGCGCCTCTTCGCCAGTGGTATCCGGCAGTACGATCGCGAACTCCTCCCCACCGTAGCGCGCCACCAGATCGCAGGTGCGCAGCGTCACCATCTGTAACGTATTGCCAATGAGCCGCAGACAGGCGTCGCCGGCGGCATGGCCGCGGCTGTCGTTGTAGCGTTTGAAGAAATCGATATCGAGCATAATCAGCGACACCGGGCTTCCTGACGCTGCGGAATCCGCCAGCACTTTCGCGAGCGTGGTGTCGAATTTGCGGCGGTTGGCAAGCCCCGTCAGGCTGTCGGCCATCGCCATCGATTTAAAGGTCTGGTTCGCTTTCAGCAGTTCGTCGCGCAGCTGTTTGAGTTCCTGCTGATCGCGAATGCTGCTGCGCACCTTGCGAAACACCACGGAACTGAACACCAGAAACCCGAGCAGCAGCATAAAATTGGAGAGCAGTCCCGGCAGATTATTGCTCAGCCAGTGCATACGCACTTCCGCGCGATCGTAACCGGCGACCACCACCAGCGGCAGTTTTTCGGTGCGGGCAAACCCAAATACCCTTTCGATATGATCCAGCGACGCCACCCAGGTGCCGGTGCCGCGGTCGGCCCGGATAAGCTCGCGGGTAAACAGCGGGCTGCCGGAAATATTCATGTCGATTTTTGCTTTATCGTACGGTCGCACGCAGAGCACCGAGCCATCGGTCAGCAGCAGCGCCAGCATGTCGCGCGGGCCGAGTTCAAAATAGCTGTAAAAGCGCTGGAAATAGTCAAGCTTTACGGTGGCGAGCACCACACCCGCGAAGCCGCCGCTGAGATCGTTGACCCGCACCGACACCGGGATCACCAGCTCATCCGACGCCAGGCTTTTGATCACGCGCCCGATATGAATGCCGGTCTGGCGGTTTTCATAGTGAAAACGGAAATAGTCGTTGTGCGTAATGTCAGCAGGAATACCAGTGATGCCGGAAGACGAGCCTTTGATGATTCCCTGCGCGTTATAGAAATAGAGCCCGTCGAGCAGCGGCTGGCGCGCTTTCAGCCGCACCAGATAGCTGTGGTAGGTCGAGGCCTGGCCTGCGCCCACCGTAGTGCGTACGTCATCAAGCGTCTGGCCGACCGCCATAAAGGTATCTTCCGCCTGACGCACCTGGGCGACGGAGAGGTTGACGGCCTTGTTTGCCGCCTGTGCTATCTCATCGTCCCAGGAGTGCATAAACACCAGTACGTTCGTGCCGATCCCGCCCACCAGGAGGAACAGAAGTAAGACAGCCAGGCTTCGGCCAAGCGACGTGCTTAACCCAAGTCGGTAGGAAATAAACTGTCTGAGAGTCACGAAACGTTTCCCCGGAAATAACCAACGTTGCTTCAGGGGTTATCGGTACTGCCCGCCGTTTCTGGAGGGCCTGGCGCGCGCCTGGTGACAATAATTTAACAGTACGGAGCAAGTACTCACACCGTTAACGGTAACATTACAGATAAGGGCTCAGACGGCAGGCGTGCCCTGATGGAAAAATCGACACGCACCCGGCGCGACGCGCAGGATAGCGCCGTCGGCGTTTACCCGCAGTGCCCCTCTCCCCCTCACGCTTTCACCACACAGACTTTCTTTCAGCAGACTGAAAAAAACCCCGCTCAATGATACGCTTGACTCCGCGCTCCCCCGCCGACGTTATGCAGGTAAAAATAATGAATAAAAAAGAGTTTGTGACCCAGGATCTGCTCAGCAAAATCTATCAGGACGCCACGCCGGGGCCGCGTAAGCTGGCGCCGGAAAGGCAGCTGGCTGAAGAGTATGGCGTCTCGCGTTTTACTATCCGCCAGGCGCTGGAAAAACTGGTGAGCATCGGCGTGGTGCGGATTGTTCAGGGCTCAGGCGCCTGGATCAACGAACAGGCACGCAATAACCCGCTGGTCTACAACTCGATTACCGAAAAACGCTTCGATCAAATCCGCTACCGGATGATTAGCCTGCATAAAAAACGCCCGGACAAAGCGGCGCAGCAGATTTTCGGCATTGATGAGGAAAGCTTCATCTGGCATTTTTGCCGTCTGCGCTACGTCGATGACGCGCCTGTTCAGCTGCAAATTTCCAGTATGCCGGCGGCGGATTTCCCCGATCTGAATCAGCAGGCTATTGAGCACTCTATTCAGCAGTATGTCCTGAGCAAAGGGCTGACGATTTCCCACATGCTGACCACCTATCGCGCCGTGAGCGTGAGCCGTGAACAGGCGGTATTACTGGGCTGCAAGAAGGGCAGCCCGGCCATGCACATTAATAATCGCGGCATTCTGGAGGGCGGGCGCGTCTTCGAGGTGAGCGATATTATTGATATCAATTATACCTGCACCTACGTCATCCCGTATAACCGCGAGCATTTAACCCGTCGCCAGAATCAGGGCGTGTGAAGGGTGCCGTCCGGCAGGCGGCTTTGCGTCCATTCATGCGGGCGATACATCACCGGATGCGCCTGCGCCAGCGTCTCGTTGAATCCCACGCCAATGCCGGCATTCACCGGCGGATAGATAAAGCCGTCTTTAACCTCAGGCGCGCCGGGGAAAACCCGATCCGTCATGGCGGAGCGCGGGATAAACTCCTGAATGGCCGCGTTATGCAGATGAATATTTAAATGCGTATTCACCGCCACGCCAATCGGCGTCATATCGCCAGGGCCGTGCCAGGCGAGTCGCACGCCGAACGCCTGACACAGATGCGCCAGTTTCAACGCCGGGGTGATCCCGCCGATTTGCGACACATGACAGCGGATAAAGTCGATACGGCGGTTAACAATCAGATCGTGCCATTCACTCGGGTTATTAAAGAGTTCCCCCATCGCCAGCGGCACGCAGCTGTGCTGGCGCACCTGTTCAAGCCAGGCGCTCTGCTGCGGCGGCAGAATATCTTCAATAAAATAGGGCTGGTATGGCTCCAGTTGTTTCGCAAGCTGTATGGCCTGCTGCGGGAACAGGCGCTCGTGAACATCATGCAGAAAATGCAGGCTCCAGCCATATTTCTCGCGCAGCGCGCGGAACATATCGACGGTATTGCGCATATATTCCTGCTGATCGAACCAGGCGCCGGGCGTCGGGTTTTCCGGCGCGTGCAGGCCGGAAGGCGTACCGCCGTAAAAACCGAGCTGACAGCGGATATGGCGATAGCCCTGTTCGATAAGCGCGTCCACTGACGTGAAGAGCGCGTCCAGCGTGTCGCCGCTGGCGTGGCTGTACGCCGGGATGGCGTCACGGGATTTGCCGCCAAAAAGCTGATACAGCGGCATACCGGCGAGCTGGCTTTTGATATCCCACAGCGCCATATCCACGCCTGAAATCGCGTTGTTCATCACCGGACCGTTACGCCAGTAGGCGTTAACGTTCATCATCTGCCACAGATCTTCGATGTTGTTCGCATCGCGGCCCGTCAGCAGCGGCTGTAAATACTCCTCCACCATGGTTTTAACGGCGAGCGGCCGCTGCTGAAATGTGGCGCAACCGTGCCCTGTGACGCCCTGATCGGTCGTCACACGAACCGTCACCAGGTTATGTCTGTCCGGGCGGGTAATAAAACATTCGATATTTTTGATGTTCACAGGCGTCACGAAATAACTCCTTTACAGCGCTGTGGGAATACGTAATGGGAATATCATGGCCCTAAAAATATTGACGGGTAAACCCTTTTTTTGACTATTTATTTTGGTCAGTTATTCCGCCTTAAAGCCATTACAAAACCGTACCAATTTTGATAAATCTGCCATCAAAATCCTTTTACTAAGCAAAGGTGTGAACGGAATCAAATTTTATTGGTTTGTTTTGTCAGAAAGGTTTAATTATCCTTCAGAGGACCACTAAAACGACAACAACATACGGCAGGAGTCTTTATGGGGACGCAAGAAGCCATTAATAATATTATTCGTCTGGTGGGCGGCCAGGGGAATATTAATAAAGTCTGGCACTGCATGACGCGGCTGCGCTTCGATTTAGTTGATGATGGAAAAGTCGATCAGACGGCGATCCAAAAGCTGCCCGGCGTGCTGGG
Organism: Cronobacter universalis NCTC 9529; assembly: GCF_001277175.1. Classification (NCBI taxonomy): domain Bacteria; kingdom Pseudomonadati; phylum Pseudomonadota; class Gammaproteobacteria; order Enterobacterales; family Enterobacteriaceae; genus Cronobacter; species Cronobacter universalis. Next base: position 120,391 of record NZ_CP012258.1, read on the forward strand.
CGCGCAGCTCCAGAGCGATCAGTTTCAGGTCATCATTGGGCCGAAAGTGAATAGCTGGTACGAACAGATGCTCACCGCGCTCGGCGATAAACCTGCCGCCGCCACGGCGCCCGCCAAAGGGCGTAAGGGCCTGATTTCGCTCTTTATGGATACCGTCTCCGGCGTGTTTGGCCCGATTGTGCCGGCCATTGCGGGCGCCGGTATGATCAAAGGTTTGCTGGCAGGCTTAATCGCGCTGAAAGTCGTGTCCGCGAAAAGCGATACGGTGATGATTATCGATCTGATCGCAAGCGGCGTATTTTACTTCCTGCCGTTTTTCCTCGCCGTTTCCGCCGCCAAAATCTTTAAGGCCAATGAGTACCTGGCGGCAGCCGTCGCCGCGTGCCTGATGTACCCGTCGCTGATAGATGCGGCCAAAGCGCTGGCGACGCATCAGGAAGGCGCGGTCAGCGCGCTCTGGCTGCTCAATGCCATTCCGGTGTCGGTGTTTAACTACTCGGCGAGCGTCATCCCGGTGATTTTCTCGGTCCTGGCCCTGAGCTATATCCACCGCTGGGTCGACCGCATTATGCCTGACGTGCTGAAAACCGTGTTTACGCCCACGCTGACGCTGTTTATCGGCGCGCTGGCGGCGCTGGTGGTGATAGGCCCGATAGGGATCTGGTTAGGCAAAGGGCTGGCGCTGTTTATTGAAGGGCTGTTCAGCATCTCGGCGAGTTTCGCCGGGTTGATTGTCGGCGCCATTCGCCCGGTTGCCGTACTGACCGGTATGCATCACGCCATGACGCCGATCGCGCTGCAAAACTTCAGCGATCGCGGTTACGACATGCTGATGCCGATGATGTTTATGGCCAACATGGCGATTGCCGGCTCGACGTTTGCCATCTGGCGCCTGAGTAAAGACCGACAGGAGAAAACCGTCACGCTCTCCGCGGCGATTTCCGCGCTGCTCGGCATTACCGAACCCGCGCTGTTTGGCGTACTTACGCGCTATAAAAAAGCCTTTATCTCGGCCACGATCGCAAGCTCGCTGGCCTCGGCGTTTATCGCTTTCTTTGGCGTGCGGCTTTACGGGTACATTCTGTCGAGCATTTTCAGTCTGCCCGCCTATATCGGCCCCTATTTCATTTTTGCGCTGTCGGGCGTGGTGATGGCGCTGGTGATTTCTTTCGTGCTCACCACTGTGCTGGTGGGTAAGGACGCGACCGGCCAGGCGTGATGCCGGGTTTGATACGCTGGCCGGAAAACCCGGCCAGCTGAGAAAGCGTTTAGAGGGATTTCAGGAACGCCAGCAGATCGTCGTTCAGCTGGTCCTGATGGGTCACGGCAAAGCCGTGCGGGCCGTTGTCGTACACTTTCAGTTCAGCATTCTCGATCATCTCCGCCGCCACTTTACCGGTGGATTCAAACGGCACGACCTGGTCGTTGCTGCCGTGGATCACAAGCGTCGGCACATCCACTTTTTGCAGGTCGCCGCGGAAGTCGGTTTCCGAGAAGGCGGTGACGCAGTCGATAGTCCCTTTCAGCGAGGCCAGCAGCGCGATATTCAGCGTCTGGGTCAGCACGCCTTCCGACACCGTCTGGCCTGCGTTGGTGCCGTAGAACGTCGCGGCGAAATCGCTGATAAACTGCGCGCGATCTTTACGCAGGCCGTCGCGAATACCGTCAAAGACGGAAAGATCCACGCCCTGGCTGTAATCGCCGATTTTACCGAACACCGGCGTCACGGCGCCCAGCAGCACCAGCGCCGCAATGCGCGACGTGCCGTAGTTGCCGATATAGCGCGCCACATCGCCGCCGCCCATGGAGAAGCCCACCAGCGTGACATCGTGAAGATCCAGCGCCTCAATAAGGTCGTTGATGTCAGACGCAAAAGTGTCATAGTCATAACCGTTCCACGGCTGATCGGAACGCCCGAAGCCGCGACGGTCAAACGCAATCACGCGGTAGCCGCGCTCCGCCAGGAAATTCATCTGGCTGTCCCACATGTCCGCATCCAGCGGCCAGCCGTGGCTGAACAGCACCGGTTTGCCTGCGCCCCAGTCTTTGTAATAGATCTGCGTGCCGTCCTGCGTCTTGATCGTGCTCATCAGTGGTTCCTCATTTAGCGATGGTCCAGGGCTGATAAGTATAGTGTTTGCATGACGGGACGATGAATTATCGCACGGTTTTCAGACTGTTACCGCGCTCTCTATGGCAAAGATACGACGCAGCGCGGCGCGCCCGGCGGCGGTAACGGTCACTTCCCGGTAGCCCGGCGTTCTCAGAAGCCAGCCCTCGCGTAAAAACTGCGTCAGCAAGGCCGCGCCGGCATCGCCGCCCAGGTGATAACGCCGCTCGCTCCAGTCGAGGCACGGACAGCAGGCTTTGCGCCGGGGTTTTGGATTAAGCGGCACGCCAAGCGCCGCAAAGCGCTCGCGCCCGAACGGCGTGAGCGCGTCGCCATCCGGCGTCAGCCATTTTTCCTCCAGCATAAACGCATAGAGCTGCACGGCGAGTTCGCCCGCCAGATGGTCATAGCAGGTGCGCGCGTGCCGCAAATGCCCCGGCGTACTGATCGCAGGCTGGCGGCGTGGGCTCATGGAAACGCCCATCAGCGTCTCGAGCAGCCCGGCGATGTCGTGGCCCGCCAGCCGGTAGTAGCGGTGGCGCCCCTGAGAGAGGCAGACCACCAGCCCGTGATCAAGCAACCGGGCGAGATGCGCGCTCGCGGTGGACGGCGCGATATCCGCCACCGCGCTGAGCTCCGTCGCGGTCCACGCCCTGCCGTCCATCAGCGCGCAGAGCATCATGACGCGCGACGGATCGGCCATCGCCGTCGCGACGCCCGACATCGCCTGCTCAAGCCCTGGCGCCGGGTCGGCGTCTGTCAGGGGGTGTCGTCCGGGATTGCCCATGGTCTGGTTACCTTTTCCGCCTGTTCGTGGTTATCGGTCAGAAGAATCAACCGGTTGGCGTGATCGCTGTACTGCACAAGAATATTCACGCCGCCGTCGGCGAGCGCGCGGGCTATCTCGCCAAGCTCGCCCGGACGCGCCTGCGGCAGCTTGCGGATAAGCGGACGGGCGACGCTGCGTACCGTAAACCCGGCATCCAGCAACACCCGTTGCGCCGTTTCGCCGTCTTCCACCAGAAAATGCGCGTGGCTCTCTTGCGCAAATGAAAAGACGCCGCCGCCTTCAAGACCGACGCCGCTGTTGCCGAGCAGCGTACCCAGCGCGGCCAGCGCGCCTGGCGTGTTGCGGAGGATCACATGGATATCATACATGTGCGTTATCCTTTTCTTCAGATGAATAATCGCGGAGCACCTGCGCCACGCGGATCCGGTAATGCGCGAAAATCTTCTCACGCCCTTCCTGCTGCGCGGCCTGATGCATCAGATTGCCTTTCCACTGACGCACCGCCTCTTCGCTTTCCCACCAGGAGAGCGACAGGATCTTGTCGGGCGCGGTGAGGCTCTGAAACCGCTCAAGATCAATAAACCCTGGCGCATCCGCCAGCAGCGGCTTCAGGGCCGCGGCGAGCTCAAAATAACGTTGTTGCGCCTCTGGCAGCGCCTGCGCTTCAAATAAAACGGCTATCATGGGCTTTCTCCATCACTCAATGTCGTTGCAGTGTAAAGTGATGAAAAAACGATGCTTCGCCCGCGAGCGAAATATGGATACGGTATAACAGGGAGCCACAATGACATTTCGCATCAGAAAGACCGCAATCAACGATATCGCAAGCCTGGCAGCCATCGAGCGCTCGGCGGACAGCGCCTTTGAGACCATACCGACGCTCGCCTGGGTGGCGACCGATGGCGTTCAGCCTGAGGATTTACATCGCCGGCTTTGTGAGCAGGGTTATTCGGCGGTGGTGGTCAACAGCCATGACAGTCCCGTCGGATTTATTAACGGCGAATATAGTGACGGCGCGCTCCATATTCTCGGCGTGGCGGTAATGCGCGACTGTCAGGGAATGGGGCTTGGAAAGATGCTGATGGCAGACGCCATTCGCCACGCACGGGAAAAACAGCTCACGGAACTGACGCTGACGACTTTCCGAAACGTACCGTGGAATCAGCCCTTTTATGCGCGACTGGGTTTTCAGGTGATTTCAGACGCCGAGATGCCGGATCGTCTGGCCCGCCTCCTTGATGAAGAAGCCGCGCACGGCTTTGCGCGTGACAGCCGCTGCGCCATGAGGTTAGCGCTCTGGCGTCTCAGCGGCGCCGTGCCAGGCGCCGCGATAAATCGTTATTGATGCGGCGTCGCCGGGAGTCGGGCAAGAATAGCGTCAGCCGTCAGGGAGCCTAAAAATACCTGCGGCGGGTTATCCAGCACGACCATCGTTGGCGTCACTTCAACGCCATTTTTAATCGCAAAAGCGGATTGCGCGTTAATCAGCTTTTCACATTCCGCCGTGGCGTCATTATCCGGCAGAAATCCCACCATCGCATTCTTCAGGCTTTTCTGTTTATCGGGGGAACACCATACTCTGGCCATATCCGCAATAACGGAATCATGGATAGAATCAGGCGCAATAGTTAAAAAAGACATCGTCAGGCCCGCATCGGTGTACTTAGTTACGTTTTTAACCACGTTGGTGCAATACACACACTGGTTATCGATAAATACCAGCACCTGATGCGTTTCGTGCGCCGATTTAAAAGTGATAGGCTGAAGCGCAGGTAAGGCTTTTATGGTTTCCTGATAGCTCTCATCCGGCGTCTGCTTCGCTGACACGGGTGTCGCCGATAATGCACTGCCGCTGTGTACACAAAACATGGCGAGCGCCAGTAACGCGGTATATTTCATTTTACCCCCCTGTATTCCCTTACCGACCGGGATTAATTTATTGTTATTGCGCGTAAAAAAGCGCAGAAGCAGTGTAGCCTTCCGCGCCCCGCAGAGCATGATCTTTATCAGGATTTACTTATTCTGGTAGGTCGGTCAGAACGCAGGACTACGCATTACCACGCCTGATTTTGCACCACCACCCGGTAACCATCATGGTCCATCCAGGTTTGCCCATTGATATCCCAGTAAGGGTTAAAAGACGGCGTGCGGATAAACCCAACCTCTTCAAGCGAGCGGCATACGCGCTGCCATTCGGCGTTATCAGGGTAATAGAGGACCAGCAGATCTTCATGGCCGGGCGACGGCGTAACAGGGTGCGCGAGACAGACCGTAAATTCGAGATGCCAGGGCACATCCCTGCGCCCCAGCATAATGCCGCTGAAGCCCGCGTGATCGGTAAAATCCGCAAGACGCGTCAGGCCCAGCCCTTGCGACCAGAGCCGGAAAGAGGTATCCAGATCGGTGACGGGCCTTGCGATGCGCATATGGGTAAAAGACATTTCCACCTCGTTGTCGTGATAAATAAACGTCCCGTCAGTGTATCCGTCAGGTTTAGCGCCACTTGTCAGCAAAAGCTTTTTTAAACACAACGCGCTGCGCATGAATTAGCCTGCTAATAAAAAATGCGTTCCTTTATATTCTGAGCAGGCTTATGGTTTTTACGCAAAGTATCATAAGGTTAACCGCTCGGCTTTTTTAATTGTTAAGCGGCTCACAGTTATTAAACCCTAAAAATAGCCAACCGCCTGATTGTAAAGATATATAAAAATAACTGAAAATATATTCTGCATATTTTTTTATTTTATGCCGATAACCCTTATGGATTAAAGAGACATGACCTGGCCCTCACGCGTTTCATCAGCGCGCGAACTATCGCGGCGCATCTAAAAGCGGCGGAGCGACAGGTGACGACAGCAAGATAAGCAGCCGAGGATTCAACAATGACAGGCAAACCCGGTATTTTTAAAAATCTTTCCGTAGCAGCGAAGTTGTTTGGCGGCTTTTCAGTACTGGTCGGGATAATTATTATCGCTTCCGCCATTAATATTAATCAGCTGTCGGCAATCAGCGAGCACTCTGATAAAGAACAGCTGGTCAATCAGATTAATAATGATCTGAATACCGCCAGACGCAACCGTCTGACTTATCAGTTAACTCATGAAGATAAAGCGGCTCAGGCCAACCTGACAGCCATTAATAAAATGGCAGACAAAATCAAAGAAGGCGATAAATTTACCTGGGAGAAAGACGCGGGCCTGCTGTTTCAGGCGCTGGGATCTACGGTAAAAGAGTACAGCGACGCGCGCAGTAATTTTATCGGACTGGAAGGCGTCAGTATTGAGCAGGGTAAAAAAGTGCTGGAGGCGAACGAGCAGCCTGTGTTTGACGAGGTCACTCAAGCGCTGCGTAACAGCGAGGCATTACAGAAATCGGGCGTGAATCTGCTCTATTTTATAGAGAAAATTCGCGCTGAGGCTGGGGTCGTGGTTTCGTCGCGCGGCGCGAACGGACAGCAGGAATTCAGCGCTGATTTGCAGCAGGCGCTTGCGTTGCTCGCCACGGTTAAAAACGAAAACACCCTCGCCGTTTCCGGTTCCGCCGATACGCTCCAGTCGGCGCTGAATACGCTTGCCAGTGCAGTCGACGCCTACAGTCTCGCGCTCAAAAACGCGAAAGGCGGCGCGGACAACATGACGCTTGTTGCCGACAAACTTAATAGCGCCACCGCCGAACTGGCGCAGCTCCAGGCGGATAAAAGCAGTTCCAAGATTGACCATGTCATGTATATCGTCGTGATTGTCGCGCTCTGCTCGGTGATTATCGGCCTGTTTATCGCCTGGCTGATTACGCGTCAGATGACCTCGCAGATCCGCTATAACCTGAACGTGGCGGAGCGTATCGCAGCAGGCGATCTGACGGCGGTTATTGAGGCGGATTCTACGGATGAGCTTGGACGTCTTAGCGCCGCGATGGCGACCATGAACCACAGACTGCGCGAGCTGATTACCCAGATTAAAGAATCAGTGGTGTATGTCGCCTCGGCCTCTTCGCAGATCTCCATCGGCAACACCGATCTGGCGTCGCGTACCGAAGAGCAGTCGGCGGCCGTGGTGGAAACGGCGGCCAGCATGGAAGAGTTAACCTCGACCGTGAAACGCAATGCCGATAACGCCCGTGAGGCCAGCACGCTGGCGCACACCGCCGCGCAAAACGCGCGCAGCGGCGGGCAGATTGTCTGGGATGTGGTCGAAACCATGCAGAACATTACCGACAGCTCGAACAAGATCAAAGATATCATCACGGTGATCAATGGCATCTCCTTCCAGACCAACATCCTGGCGCTGAACGCCGCGGTGGAAGCCGCCCGCGCCGGGGAACAGGGGCGCGGATTCGCGGTGGTCGCAGGCGAAGTCAGAACCCTTGCCAGCCGCAGCGCGCAGGCCGCGAAAGAGATTGAGGGCCTGATTCAGGAATCCGTTAACCGTGTCAGCTCCGGCTCGGCGATGGTCAACAAAGCCGGCGAAACCATGAAGGATATTGTCTCTTCTGTGGAAGGCGTTAGCGGGATCATGACGGAAATCTCTCACGCCTCGGATGAACAGAGCCGGGGTATCGACCAGATAAGCAAGGCCGTCAGCGAGCTGGATTCCACCACCCAGCAGAACGCCGCGCTGGTGCAGGAATCCTCCGCCGCCGCCGCGTCGCTGGAACAGCAGGCGGGTGAACTCTCACAGCTTATCTCACGTTTCAAACTGGGCGATGCGATTGTGAAAAAGCCGATGGCGAAACCCGCGGTCGTAACCGGAACGCTGGCCGCTGACGGCGTCGGCAACTGGGAAACCTTCTGAGTGCCGTCATAAGCGCAACAAAACAAAAAGCCCGGCCAGCGCCGGGCTTTTTGCCGATACGTCCGTTCAGGTGCCGCCTGAGAACGTAATGCAAAGGTCAGGTTATGACGGTTTCCGATCGGTTAAAAAAGTAATGGCGAAGCCCTGGGCTTTCCAGTGCGCGGCGCGCTCCTGTTGTTCGCTGGTGAGCGGCGCATCGGTCCAGACGAAAAAGTGCTGGTTGGGGAACAGCTCCGGGTGCGGCAGATCGAGCGGCTCGGCCAGCAAATCGATATGCCAGCCCTGCTGCGCAAGGCGGCAGGCTTCCAGCCACAGGCGGGCGCGATCCACCTTTCCCCAGCCCATCAGCAACGCTTCTTTGGTGGTTTTTTTGCGCGCTTCGGCAAGAAACAGCGTCGCGTATTCGATAAGCGCGCCGTCCATCAGGCTGCGCATCGACGGCGCGGTATATTGATCGAGGCTTAAACGGTGGCGGACCGGCAGAAAGACGTTATCGATAAGCCCGTCAACCGCGTTTTCGCGCACCAGCGCGGTAATTTTGGCGCGCAGCGTCGCCGGGCGCGCCTGACGCACCACGCCCATCATCTCTTCCTGCACCACATTCCAGGTTTCCGGCGCCACCACGACGTCTTTATCCAGCAGCGCCTTTACTTTGCCGACCGGCACGCCGCTTTTGATCCAGCGCTTTATCTCTTCAATACGCTGAATGTCGTCTTCATCAAACTGGCGGTGGCCGCCTTCGCTGCGCTGAGGTTTTAGCAGGCCATAGCGCCGCTGCCAGGCGCGAAGCGTCACGGGGTTGATCCCGCACCGTTCTGCTATCTCGCCAATGCTGTAAAACGCCATAGGATCTTCACTCACGATCAAAACCGACACAGGAATCTCTCAAAAATTTAACTCTCCTTAGCTTGTACAATTTTTAATAATTGTACAACCGGGAAGTTAATTTAAGAGCCGTCTGGTTGATAAGGGTATGAATTCAAAGCGCCGCGGGCAACAAAAAAGTGTACATAAAATGCATTAAATCACAAAGAGATGGCGCATGCCGCGTTGACATGCGCCACAGAGGGGGTCAACGCGTTACAGGCCGAATTTTTTTTCAGGCCAGGCGACGGCGGGGATGCCGGCAAGCGCCGGTTTAGCGAACAAATGTCCCTGGAAGAGGGTAATGCCTGCGGATTCCAGCCACATCCACTCTTCGGCTTTCTCAACGCCCACGGCGGAAATCGCGATTTCCAGCGACGCGCAGCATTTGATCAGCGCCTGCACAATCGCCTGACGCGGGCCGCTCTTGTGTACGTCGCGGATAAGCTCGCGGTTGATTTTGATGCGGTCCGGCTGGAACTGCGCCAGCAGCAGCAGCCCGGCGAAACCGGCGCCGAAGTGGTCAATCGCCACGCGCAGGCCCGCCGCTTTGAGCTGGCGAATCGCGCCGGTGAACTCATCAAGGCGCGAAATCACTTCGCTTTCGGTGAATTCAACAATCACCTGATCCGGCACCAGCCCATTGGCCTGGATCTCCTGTACAAGAAAGTCCACCGCGCCCGGAATCGTCACCAGCGTCATCGGATGGAGGTTCACACACAGCGTCTGCTGGCCGAGGTTCAGGGCGCCGGCGATTTCAAACGCGGTTTTCTTACTTTTCAAATCGGCCTCATAGAGCGCCTCGCCCTCAAGCCCTTCGAAAAAAGTCTGCG